>CAYJSR010000019.1:2465-11686 GCA_964373095.1 Candidatus Woesearchaeota archaeon | reverse complement strand
TGGATACTGCACTTAGAACACCTAAATCTGGTTATTTATATAGGAGATTAGCTAGTGCTTTACAAGATATTAGGGTTGAATATGATGCTACAGTTAGAGATGCAAATCAAAATATTGTTCAATTCTTATATGGTGAGGATGGATTAGATGTATCTAAGACTGAAGGTGGAAAAATAAATGTTGCAAGAATAATCAGAGAGGTATTAAACGAATAAAATGCTACCAAAACACTTAATCGAAAAAATTCAAGACTATGTGGAAAAATATAAAATTAGTGATAAAAATAAAACTGAAATTACTAAGAGAGTTGGAGAATTTTATAATGATGCTAAAATAGTTCCTGGTGAAGCTATTGGTGTAGTTACTGCTGAAAGCTTTGGTGAACCAAGTACGCAAATGTCAGAAGCTTTTTTTGAAAAAGTAATTATTAAGATCGGTAATAAAATAAAAATAATTGAGATAGGGAAGTTTGTTGATGAATTAATCAGATTAAATGGTTCTTTAAAATTAAATGATCATTCAGAAGTCTTGCCTTTAAATAACTTAGATGTTTATGTTCCTAGCATTAATCAAGAGGAAAAAGTTGAGTGGAAAAAAATATCCGAAATTAGTAGGCACAAAATAGATAAAAAATTATTGAAGTTAGTTACTGCTTCTGGAAGAAAAAATGTTGCCACAGATAATCATTCTTTTGTTACAAGAATTAATAATGTAGTTGTTCCTATTAAAGGAAGTAACCTCAAAATTGGAGATAGAATTCCAATAATAAATAATTTTTTTACTGAAAATTGTCTTGAGGAACTAAAAATCGATAAATATATTGATGATGAAAATTTTGTAGTGGACTGGGAAGATAATTTACATAAAATAGGTACACACCCCTCAAAATCTATCAAAAATTCTATAAAATTAGATTGGTTAACAGGTTGGTATATTGGTGCTTATTTAGCAGAAGGAAGTTCTAATGGTGGTAGTGTTGGAATTTCAAATATTGATGATAATTATATTTATAATGCGGTTAGTTTTGCGGATACTATTGCTATTAATTCCGTTGATCGTAAGTGTCAAGGTGAATATGGTCTTAGTAGGACTTTAACTATACATTCTTCAATTCTAGCTAGATTCATCATTACTTCGTGTGGTAATGGTTCTTCTCATAAATATGTTCCTGAATTCGCTTATAGTGCAAGTGATCAATTTGTTGCTGGATTATTAAGGGGATATTTTGATGGTGATGGAAACTTTCATGTTGATAGAAAAATGATTAGGGCTTCTTCTAATTCTCAAGAATTGAGAGATGGGATTGCTTTATTATTATCAAGATTTAAAATATTTTCTTATAAGATCAAAGATAATAAAGATCAATACTGGTTATTTATCCCATATAAATATGCGCCACTTTATTTAAATTATATAAGTTCAGATATAGAATATAAAAGAAAGGATTTAGAAAAATTGGCTGAAAAAGCGAAAAAGTTTTGGAATGAATATTCTAGAGAATATACAGATATGATAAGTGGTTATGGTAATTTATTTTGGGATGTTGCTAAAAAATTAAATTATCCTAGTAGATATGTAAATAATTTTACTAAAAGACAGAAAATAGGAAGAACTTCTTTGTATAGGTATATGAAATTATTTGAAAATCTAGCTAAAGATAAAAATATTTATATTAAAGAAGAACTTGCTCTGATGTCTCGTATGTTCAACTCTGATGTTATTTGGGATGAGATAGTTAGTATAGAATATGTAGATTATGATTATGAATATGTATATGATTTTTCAGTTCCTGGTTTAGAAACATTTACTACATTTGATGGAATAATAACTCATAATACATTAAACACATTCCACTTCGCTGGGGTTTCTGAAATGAATGTTACAGTTGGTTTACCTAGACTTATAGAAATATTTGATGCGAGAAAAAAACCTAGCACTCCTAAAATGGAAATACCATTGAAGGCAAAATATTCTAAGACTATAGATATGGTAAGAGAAGTTGCAATGAAAATTAAAGAGACTAAATTATCAGATGTTATTCAAGAGATTTCTATTAATATTGCAAAAGCAAATGTTGAGATTATATTAGATAAGAAAAAATTAAAAGAATTAGATCTTAAATCTAAATTTATCTTAGATAAATTAGTTGAGTCTTTAAAAAGTGTGGATATAAAAGAAACTGATACTTCGATAATTTTAAAACCTAAAGAAAAAGAACTTGCTTTATCTGAAGTTTATAGATTAAAAGAAAAAGCAAAAGCAGTTCACATTAGGGGTTTAGAAGGAATTACTCATGTTCTTCCTGTTAAAAATGATGATGGAAATTACGTTGTTCATTGTGCTGGAAGTAATTTGAAAGAAGCTTTACTTTTAGAAGAGGCAGATAAAGAAAATATAAGAACTAATGATATTTTTGAAATAGGAAATGTTTTAGGCATAGAAGCTGCAAGAGCTGCTATAATTGAAGATGCGCATAATGTAATTAAGAAAGAAGGTATTGATATTGATGTAAGGCATGTTATGTTGTTATCTGATGTTATGACTAGAACTGGCGAGATTAAAGGTGTTACTAGAACGGGAATTACTGGACAAAAAGAAAGTGTTTTAGCAAGAGCTAGCTCTGAAACACCAGATAAACATATAATTAATGCTAGTTTAAGAGGAGAAAGGGATAATTTAAATAGCGTTGTTGAAAACGTAATTATCAACCAACCTGTTC
Source organism: Candidatus Woesearchaeota archaeon (assembly GCA_964373095.1). Classification (GTDB taxonomy): domain Archaea; phylum Nanobdellota; class Nanobdellia; order SCGC-AAA011-G17; family GW2011-AR18; genus CAYJSR01. The sequence goes on along the minus strand of CAYJSR010000019.1, from coordinate 8,967 downwards.
CATTAGGTACAGGATTGCCTGGATTATATATAAAGTTAGGTAAAGATGACAAACATTAAAGAAGATCTAAAAAAGAGAAAACCTATATTTGGATTAACTGAAACTGTAAAAAAAATGCAGAATAATAAAGTTAGTCTTGTTTATGTTTCTAAAGGTTCTCATCAGAAAGATAGATTGGTTAATTTAGGAAAGTCTTTAAGTATAGATGTAATTTTAATTGAAGAAAGCAGTAAGGATTTGGGTGTGCTTTGTAAAAAACCATTTTCAATTTCTGTAATAAGCTTTGAGTAAAAAGATGAAGTTAACTTTAGATTCAATAAACAATATCAATTTGTTTGAAAATGTAACAGGTGCTAAAGTTAAAGATTGTATTTTAGATGAGGGTAAATTAATATTTCTGATTGAAGAGGGAAATGTTAAAAGAGCATTAGGTGAGAATAATTCTAATATTCATAAAATTAGTAAAATATTAAAGAAAGATATTAAGATAATTGCATTTTCAAATGATGTTTGTAAATTTGTTTCTAATTTAATTTATCCAAATAAACCAAATAGTATTGTTTTGGATGGAAAAATTGTTACTATTGCTGTTGAAGATACTGTTGTTAAAGGTAGGATATTTGGGCGAAGCAGAGAAAATCTAAAAAAAATAAATTCTTTAGTTAAAAATTATTTTGACATTGAAGAAATTAAGATTGTTTAAGATAATTATTGTTTAATACAATGACGACTAAAATTTTACTACCTATAACAAGATATGTTTAAATAGTAATTATCTTCATTGAAGTGTATGAAGAAAATTCAGTATTCTAAAGAATTATTGGTTGATTTTAATAAGTTAGTTTTGCATTTTGGTGGTTTTATGAGTCTTGGTCTAATTCACGCAGACCAAAATTTGGATTCCAAATGTCAAACTAAAATGCAAGAGTTAATTAAATACTCTTTGGAAAGTTCACGTAGATTTCAAGATTTTTTTAAATTGCCTGTTCTTAGGCATGAAGAAGAAAATAAAGAGAAATTAATGAAAAATTTGGAATCAGTGATTGATTTTTGTTATAAATATCTAGCTTATGCAGAATCTATCTTAAAGAAGTGTAGGCCGGACATTCATAAAGGGGATGGGTTTACTGCACTGAGAAAAAGATATCTTGAATTTTATGCTAAATATTTTGCTTAATTTTTATTAGTTTCTCTTGTTAGGATTGAATTTTAGTACAACGTTCCGTAGCAAAGCGGAGGAGAAATTTAAAGTAAAAAAATTGGCTGTACGTAAGTTTTATAAAATACATAATTATTTAGTTTATTATGGGAAGGGTAATAATTCCAAAAACTTATGTTAAAGATATTGAAGCACCGCTTATTTTTTTAGCTGGTCCAATAAAAAGCGCACCAAATTGGCAGGATGAAGCCATAGGTTTTTTACTTTCACAAAATACAGATTTAATTATTGCTTCTCCAAGAAGAGGAGTTAGAGATAAAATTGTGCCATATATTGCAAAAGGAGATGAAAATTATTTTTCAAGACAAAGAGCATGGGAAAGATATTATTTAGATATTGCTTCTAAAACAGGAGCAATTTTATTTTGGTTACCAGGAGAACAAGAACACAATTGTGAAAAAGTTTATGGCGCAATGACAAGAATGGAGATAGGTCAATGGATGACAAATTATAGGCACAATAATTCTGTGCGCTTTTGTGTTGGAAGTGATGGTAGGTTTCCAGAAATGCATATAATTAATTTTGATTTACAATTGGATGCGCCAGATAAAAAAATATTTTCTAGCTTAGAGGAAACATGTATCGAAGCGGTGCGATTAGTTTATCTATAAATAATTGAACTTAATTATTATTATGTCTCCCGACGAACAGAGTGAGGAGCGCAGCAGAGACCGAGAATTTACAAAATAAATTTGAAGTAGTTATTTGCCTGCGCGTACTCTTTTCTTAAAAACTTCGGGATATAATTTTTATATTTATTGAATAACATTGGTGGAATGAATCTTATACTTCTTATTATTTTTCTGCAATTTTTTTGTTCACAAATGCATTTCATTTTCCAATACGGATCATCTTCTGTGATTGAGTAATCAATGGTTATCTGTTTATTTTTTTTGATTTCTTTCATTGCAACGACTGTAACTTTTCCTTTTAATCCTGCGTTGGGGTTGCATGAATGATTAATATACCTCCAAGGATTTTTATCATAAGGAGATAACCATTTATTTTTTTCTAAAGCTAACCAATTCGGACCTTCAGTATAAAATTTAGAATTATAATCACCTTTTTTTGTAGTTCCTTTTACAATAAAAAGGATTTCATCTTTTTTTATATTTACTTTGGAAAAAATTCCTTTCCCAAGATTTTTTGTTTTTATAACATAAACTTTAGACATACTTTACTAAAATTTTTTAAATATATAAATCTGGCGCTGGCAAACAATTGAACTTAATTTATCTTAATTCTATTTTTTTGAAAGAAAAAATCGAGAGTTACGGGCAATTCGAAGAAGTCGTAGAGGAGTAAATTATGCAACTAATTGATAAAGATGATTATATTGCTGTTGCTCATAAGAAAATTCTCTTGAGAAATCACATAATAAAGAACGAAGTTCTTCTAATCTCTTAGAACTGACTGGGACATCTTCTAACTCAGACCGAAGTAGCCTCATTTCTAAAGCAAGATCTGGTATCCGGCTAATATTTTTATCTGAATTTTTTCTAACAGCCCTCCAAAGAGGAAGATAAGGAAAATGAGGCTCAGTAAGAATAGTATCAGTATCTTTCAATTGATATTTTTGTAAAATTCCAGTCAGTTCTTGAACATGGTCAAAATCGTGATTTCTTCCAAGTAAATAATTATCAATTTCAATTGCTCCACGCAGAGTTAATTCAGAAAGATACCAAAGAGAATTTTCTATCCTATCATAATCATGTCCAATTTTTTTAACATTAAAATCTTTCAATTCACTCATGATATAAATTAAATTATGTTGAAATATATAAATATTTGTGTGGTAATTTGCCACGTAGCGATTGGACTTAATTCTTGTTAGATGTTGGGTTTTAGTGCAATGTTCTGAAGGGAAAAATTTAATGTTTAAGGTTTGAGTGTTATAGAGGTTAACATCGTAACTTAATGGTAATTAATTATCAAAAGCTTTATATTATAATATGTTACACTGATATGTATGTTAAACGAAATAATACCAATTAGAACGAATGGATTAATACATACTCAGGATGAAATATTTTCAGCATATACACATCCAATATTGGAAGATTTTATTCAGAAAGTTATTGATGTGAATAGCGATTCTTTACCAACTGCTGTATTGCAAAAATTAGTTAGAGAGTTCTTTCTATATGGATTTTTGAGAGCAAGTGGACAAGAATTTTCATGGCGGGGAGATCAAAAAAAGGTGGTTCAACCAGCAAAAGAAGGTGGTTTATTTTATACGAATAATGGAATTTTAGCAGTTTCTGATTTTGACAGAGAAGTTTACATAAGAGGGGGAGATAGTTATCATGGATATTTTCCTGGTTTAGGTGAAGAACCTCAAGGTGTTGAAGGAACACTTTTAAATTTAGGATACAAGTCTGGTAGTGTTTATGTCCCTCATAGTAATGGTGATGTTTTTGCAGATGAAAAAAGAGAAAAATTATTTAGAGAGCTATATTATTTTTCAAGAGTAGTTAGAGGTCTTAGAGGAGAACCAACTTCTGGATTGATAATTAAGGATTTATCAGAATCAGAACCATCTGCATCATATAAAAGACGTGATCATAATTTGCCTAGAATTGTTTTACAAAATACAATACTAATTCAAGGTAATAGAGAGAAAACAAGTGAAGTTTATAATTAAAATCTAGACGTCAACATCTTTTTGTTATTTTTTTGAAATTAAAGATTTTGACTATTGTCTAACTCAAACCTTAAATTGAATATAATTTTTGTTATGTTTCTTTTCTTGTAGAAAAATGCCGAAGGCTTGGTTAAATTTTTATTTATATCAATCTGAGGTAAAGTCTAGTCTGTTTTTTTATAGTTGGAGATTATTTTGTTGGCGGCGTATATCCCTGTTATGTATGAATCTTCTAATCCACATATATTATGGTCACCAATTAAGAAAAGATTTTTTTTAATTTCACAATCCCATAGTTCATGCCCTAATAAATTAAATGCAGGATTCCAAAAATGGTGTTTAATGATCTTGTATTTTGAGAAGTAAATATTAAAATTAGGTTTATTTCCCAATGAATAAAAAAGATAGGTATTGTTAGGTTGATGAACAATTGCAAACATTCGATTATTATCTGAAAATAAATTGGCTTCACATTCTTTCCAATTATTTTTTAATGTGCCATCAATATGGAACATATGCGCGTTAACGGGTTTTTTTATCTTTTTAAATTTTAAAAGCTTAGCAGAAATATGTGGTGGTGTAGCTAGAACTACATTTTTGGCAGTATATATTTTATTTTTTGTTTCTACTTTATAATTATCTTTTACTTGCGAGATACTTATAACTGAATCATTAATAATCTTTCTTTTAAAACCATCAATAATTTTATGTTTAAGGAATTTAAATTCGTAAATTGAGACAATAAGAGGTAGAGCAAAATGCAAAAATGTAAATCCATTTAATTTTTTTATCGGGAGAAATGTAGTGCCATGTAAAACTTCCGACATGTAATCATCAACTAGTTCTTTGATTTTGTATTCTTGAAGAAGTTTTTCAGCATTTTGATTATATAATTTAAATAGAAATGGATTATTTTTGAGTACTTCTTTTTGAGGTTTATTTTCGCATTCGGTTTTAAATATTTCATATTGTTTACGAAATTTCTTCAAAAGAAAAATTAATCTTATTAATTGCAAAAAATGTGTGATTAATCGTTTGTTAAATATACTGTAAGTATGGTGTTTTTTGTGGAAATGAATCGTTAATGGTGTTAATTTTCTTCCAATTTGCACGTATTTTTTAATATTTTTATAATCTCTCGTCAAATAATAAGCACCATAATTAACATTATTATCTTTTGAAGTAAGAATCCTGCCGCCTATATTTTCTGTGATAAGGGAAAAATCTTCTCCACTATTAAAAAGTTTTCTTGCACATCCAAGCCCAGCTACGCCGCCGCCAATAATAATTGTATCAACATCTCTTTTAATCATAGTTTATATATATTTATTAATTAATATAAATATTACTATTATAATAATCTCCGACTTTTTTTTAAATGAAAATTTAATTGTGTATAATTCCTGTTATATTCTTTTCCCATACGTAGTGTTAGAAAATTTAAAGTTTGAGTTGGCGCCGATACATTTTTATAAGTCTCTTTAATTCTATTAACTTATGGAATATGAAGCAGTTGTCTTTGATTTGGATGGAACACTTGTGCATACAACTCCAGAATACAGATATCAAATAGTTGGGCAAATATTAAGAGATTTAGGAGCCACAGCTTCTAATCATGATATTGATAGGTTTTGGTTTGAGACAAGAAGAAATGCAATTATACAAGAACATTTTTGCTTAGAACCTATACAATTTTGGGAAACATATAGAAAGTATGACACAACAGAGTTGAGAAGGCAATTCATAAAATTGTATGATGATGTTGATTTTATAAAAGAACTAAGACAAAATAAATACAAGATAGGTATAGTTACAGGAGCACCAATGCATATTGCATCTCTTGAAATTGGAATGCTGGGTGAAGGAGATTTTGATAGTATAATTATTGCTCAGATTTCAAATGGAATAAAACCAAAACCGTATCCAGATGGATTGGAATCCTGTTTGGAAATATTAGGTGTGGATAGAAGCAAAGCCATTTACGTAGGAAATGCAGATGAAGATGTGATGACTGCAAAAAATGCACAAGTGTATGATGTTCTGTTGGTAAGAGGGGAATATGATTTTCCAGATATAAATCCCTCCTTACGAATCCATTCTTTATATGAGTTAAGAAAACTGCTGGGACTTCGAGGCGCCAACTCTGATTGAAACTTGTGTTAAGTGATGGTGAGAGTGTGGCGATCTCGTGAGTAAGAAATTCTCTTTGGGTGGGAATAAAAATAAGAATGATGCTAAGATTTAATAGGTAAATCAAACTTTCTAGCTAATTCATCGGCTTTTTCAGTGCTATTTCCAAAAGTATCAATTAAACTAGGGGTTCCGTATTTTCTAGATTTTGTGACTCTTAGAACTCCCCCATCAATTAAAAACCAGTTTGTTTCTTCTTCTAAAGGAGCTCGTGAAAAAGCATCATCTCCTTGGGAAAGTATTGGGTCTTTGGTTATAAAAGATGCAAAACGACAAGCAACATACTCTTTAGTTGTCATTTGATAAATCCTATCAAAGACATCCCGAGAAATTTTAAAATGGGTCCCAGGAGGAGGAATTATTTCTTGATAGTTTACATAATATCTATTGTAAAAAGTTTGATCTTTATTTGCCATATAAATAAGTAGATTAAATCTTTTTAAAGATTG
>CAYJSR010000019.1:0-2455 GCA_964373095.1 Candidatus Woesearchaeota archaeon | reverse complement strand
GGAGAAAGAGAATTTTCTATTTCATTGATCTGTGTTAGTTACCTCTGAAAACATGGAAGGGTTACTTGTAAGAGTCAAGTTTTTGGTTTAGGAAAGCCATCATTCAGAATTAGAAAATTTCTTCTCATTTAACAATCTTTTAATTTTCTTATTTATGTTTTTTACGTCGGTGGTGTTAAGAGATTTAAATTTTTTATTTTTCTAAAGAAAAACTTAAATTTAAACGGAAATATTTATTGGAAAAAAATTCATCTAGAATTATTCTATCAAACACAAGAATGGCTAAAAGAATACCACCAAAGAAGCCGTTGCGAAAGTTTCCATTTATCTTTCAAGAAAAAAAACAAAATAATCATGAAAAACAAGTCAATATCAACACTAACACAACTTATAGCAAGAATCATAATACACAATCTAAGAAAATTAAATTACTACAACCTATTCTGATGCGATGCCAAAAAATCATAACTTATTTAAATAGTCTATTTATTTGGTATTTATGATAAAAAATTTTAAATATAGGATGTATGATAAAGCAGATAAACAATCAGTTCTTGCACTACATAAAGATGTTTTTGCTGATGTTACATTAGAAGGATGGCGAGAAGGTTATGCAAAAAGATTAGAACGACAATTGGCTCCAGATAAAGCAGTTGTTGCTTTAGATAGTAATAAAATTGTAGGCATGGTTTCTTTCGATAGATTTAGAGATATGGATTATAATAATTTATTATCTCTCCAACATAAACTTTTTCATGCTCACTTTGGCAGACATTCTAAAGATAGCAGACAGGCTTTTAGAAGAGATTTAGAATGGAAGAGAGATAAATTAGGTGTTGGAAAAATTGTTCTTGAATTTTTTCCAGAAGTTTTTTATGAATATCCTCTTGCTATTCATGGAGATAGTGTTTATGCAACTGATTTTGTTGTTCATTCAGAACATCAGAATAATGGTCTTGGTTTTGAACTTGCAAGATATACATTAGATTATATTAAAAAAATTGGAACACCGAGTATCTATGCTCAGATTATTGATAGTACACCTGTAAGAACAATATGCGAAAGATTAAGATTCCATTCACTTCTTCGTTTTGGTCCAGAATATGAAAATGGGGGATCATCAATCATTATGGGACGAGATTTGCAGTCAAAAGATTCTTGATTTTTATTTATTCAAAGAACCATAACAGATAGATTTTTACTTCTACAAAAAAGATAACGACACTGAAAGTGTATAGGTTAGTTTTACCGTAGTAAAAAAGGAGTTTTTAAATTGAACTTAATTTCTCAAGCTGTCCCATAATTATTCTAAAAAGTTTACTTATGGTTAGATATAATATAGTGTTGTTGCTTTATTTTTTTGCCGTATCTTGGATTTTCTTTGCTTAGATATAGATTATTATATTATCTCAATTTTCGTGGAGTCTTTAAATGCCCATCATTATTCATTTCACTTTCAGCATGCCTTATCAAGTAAATATCTAACATATTATTTAGAAATTGATGATCCTTTTAATATTAATCTATATGATATTGCCTTTTTCTCAATTGAATATAACACCGTTATGTGAGTTTTTTTTAGAAAAACCAAGAGCCTTATTTTGCTTTAGCAATTATAAAGGTTTTGAGTAGTCAGTCGAACGATAGATTTATATATAAGATGTATATTAATATATATGTGATGTAAATATGGTACAAGCTATGATAAATATAAGCGAAGAATCTAATAGGGTTTTGAATGTAGTAAAGGCTAAATATGGGTTAAGAGATAAATCTGAAGCTATAAATATTGTTGTTAAAGAATACGAAGAAAATTTTTTGGAACCTGAATTAAGACCTGAATACAAAAAGAAACTGTTTGGAATTATAAAAGGAAGACATTTTTCTAGAGAAGACTTTGAAAAAGCGGTGGAATAAATGTATGTTGATAAATATAGTGAAGAAATAACTAAAAAGTTAACTAAACTAAAAAAGAAGGATTCTAAAAATTATGAGATTGTTCGTAAAAAAATGGATTGGATTATATCTAATCCAGAACATGAGTATAAATATCTTCATTATACAATGAAAGGAATAAATAGGATTCATATTGGACATTTTGTTTTGACATTTGTAGTTGATCATACTAATAAAACAATTTATTTTGAAGATTATGATCATCATGATAATATCTACTGAGGTTGCCTTAAATTACGCCTAATTGCTGTTAGTTGCCCTGAACGAAGTGAAGGTTCAAAGCCCGAAGGGCTGAGAAAGTTCCGAGGTGGCGCGAAAAATTAGATTATTTTATTTTCGATAAGGAAATTTTTCACAATTTCAAAAATCTTCTGATGACCTTTGGTGTTATAATGCAATTCATCCTGTAGTAGTTCTTGATAATTTAATTTCTTTAACTCATTGAATAAATCAATAAAATGAACTTTATTCTCTTTACACACCAATTTTATTATATCTG
>CAYJSR010000018.1:0-11773 GCA_964373095.1 Candidatus Woesearchaeota archaeon | reverse complement strand
GACAGGTTGTCCCTTAGATAGTACCCTTGTGTCTTTTTGAATACCAAAATAAGTAATTATGCCTGAAGTTTTACTCCAAGAATTAGCAGTATTAATTTCATTAAGAGTTCTAAAACCAAAGATAGAAAGAATAACACCAGCTAAAATTACTATTAAAGCAATAAAATTCTTTTTCATTTTTTCATCCTTTTCAATTCTTGTGTTACAGCATTTAAATCTTTGATATTAGAAGTCAAAGGTTCCAATATTTTCTCAAATACTTTTTCAAGTGCACGCATCTCAGTATGTATTCCTCTGACGCCTTCATCATACTCTTTAACCCTGCCTAAAACTGCTCCCTGTAATTGTTCAAATCTTTCTTCTAATCTGACTAATTCTTGTTTTATCGAAAGAACATCATTGTTAACCCTTTCTTTCCAAACAGCAATATTTCCAATATTCCCCATTAATTCTTCCCATTTTTCACCAACTACTGCCTCAATAATTTGGTGTATTCTCTCAGGATCAACACCACTATTTTCAGAACCATAGCTTTGAGGTTGAGGCACTGAATAATTACTAACAGGTGGTTGTTCAATTGTATCAGAATAAACTTGAGTTGTGGTTTCAATACCAGAATTACTTTCTTCCTCAGAAGGAGAAGGAATATCGCCAAGAACACCCTCAACACCTGATTTTATATTTTGCACTTCTTTTTCATCTGGCATAATTATCTTCTACCTCTTTTCTTGAATTTTTAGTTTTATGTTCTTCAATCAACTTCAAGACATCTTCTTGAGTCATAAACTTCAAAGGATTCCATAAATTAATATACTTTTCTAAAAATTGTACATCTTCTTTTCTTGCAAGAAAATCCATTTCTTTTAATAAATGTTTCATACTTTCCCTGAATTTAAACATATCATCCTTTAATATTTTTAGATCAGTATCAATTGCTTTGATTCCAGAACTAACTCTTTTATATTCTTCAAGCATATTATTGTTGATTATAAGAACCCTATCTCTAAGAAGATTATATTTTCCTTCCAACCCCCTTACTCTACTAGTAACATCAAATAGTATTTGTTCTGGAGAATATGTTTGTTCTGTTACCATCTTTTACGAAAACTATTTTAACCCAGTTAGACCTGTACAATTTAAATAATAAGGATTGTGTTAGTATATAAAAGTAGCTAAAATATGGTATTGTTCAAAAAAAAGGTACAGCCTGGAGAACATGAAATAGTTAAAGAAGGATCAGAGGATATTATTCATATAAATTACGAAACATATACAAGAATACCTTCTATAGAGGATGATCCTTTAGTTATGTCTTCAGTTATAGAAAAGTTAACTCAATCTCCTTCAGTCAATAGAATAATATTTCATCAGAATAAAAAATACGAATATTCTTATCTTCAAACTCAAATGTTAATTGAAGTTTCTCAGATTTTTAATCATTTTATTAAACAAAAGAGTATACTCACTAAAGCAGCCCTGGAAATATTTGGCCCATTACCAGATGCAAGTTCAAGAGTAAGGAACTTACAATATATAATTTTAAGTTTATTGAAAACAGATCCAATAGGAGCATATGTAGAAACTAAAAGATTATTAAGAGAAGAAAAAATAAATCTAGCTCAAGACCAGACAGAAGCTTATAAATCTGCAATTCAGCCATATATTTCTGTTCTCTCAGAAATATTGGAATTAATGGGCAAAACAAGAATAATAGAAGAAGCAAAATCAGATTTAGACGGTTATGTTATAAATTCTAGAGAAGTTTATAAAAAAATATTTCATGCAACAATTACCCCAGATTTTATGTATACAAGATTAGCATCAACACCCCCATTAGACTCTGAAGCAGTGGATTCTTATTCAGTAGGAAAAAATTCACATGTACAAATTTTTAATACAAAAGACACAATAAAACCACTATATCATGTAATTCCGCCAGAATTTCAAATATCCGAAGATAAATATGAATTATTAGAATTAGCTAGAAAAGTTCTTGCAGAACATCAACCAAAAGCAGAAGAATTCATTGATCCAGATAAAATGAGAGTAACATTCTTTAATATAGGAAAAGATTTAATTACAGAATTAGCAGAACACAAGAGAATACCATTAACATATTTAGAAATAGAAGAGCTTGCTCAAATTTTAGTGAGATATACTGTTGGTTTTGGTCTAATAGAAACTTTACTGCACGACGAACAAGTGCAAGATATAGCAATAAATAGTCCGCCAGGAAATACTCCTATGTTCTTAGTTCATGGAAAATATGATGAATGTATCACAAATATAGTTCCCTCAGCAGAAGATGTTGAAGGTTGGGCATCTAAATTTAGATTAATTTCTGCAAGACCACTGGACGAAGCAAATCCAGTTTTGGATACAGAGTTAATCTTACCAAATGTTCGTGCAAGAGTCGCAATAATTTCAAGACCATTAAACCCAACAGGAATTGCATTTTCAATAAGAAGACACAGAGACAAACCTTGGACATTACCTTTATTTATTCAAAATGGAATGATAAATGATCTAGCAGCAGGCTTGTTAAGTTTTATAATAGATGGATCTCGAACGCTTCTCGTAGCAGGTACTAGAAGTTCTGGAAAAACGAGTTTGCTGGGTTCAGTTCTAGTAGAAGTTATGAGAAAATATAGAGTAATAATTGTTGAAGATAGTGTAACTGGAGATTCTGAGATTTTAATAAAGAGGGCAGGGAAAATAGAAAAGACAACTATTGGTGAACTTATAGACTCTTCAATAAATAATCATGGATGTTGGTATAAATTAACAGAAGGAGAAGTATTAGGGAATTATGAAGATATAGAAATTTTAGCTAAAGACCGAGAGAATAAGATAAGATGGGCTAAACCCACACAATTAATGAGGCATAGAGTAAATAAAAAGATTTATGAAATTAAAACAAGAACTGGTAAAATATTAAAAGTTACAGAAGATCATTCATTATTTTCATTGAGTAATAAAGCAAGAGTTATAGAAATTAAACCAAGCAGTTTATCGAAAGGGGCACACATTGCTACACCAAGAAAGATATTATTAAAAGAACAACCAACACTATCAATAAATTTATTAGATTACTTAGAAAGAATGGAAGGAGGGTTTATTACAGGAGAAAAATTAAAAGAATTTATAAAAAAAAATTATTATGAAATAAGACAATTAGCAAAAGAACACAACTATTCAAGATCAATACCATCAAGATGGTTAAGAAAAGGTATCCTGCCTATTAAAATATTAAAAGACTTAAATGCCTTAAGTATAAAATTAAAGAAGTATCAAAAATTATATCTTAAAAGTGGGGGGACGGCTGAGAAAATACCAATAGAGATTAAGTTAGATAATAAATTGTTAACTTTAATGGGCATATGGTTGGCAGATGGGTGCTATGGTCCAAGATCAATAATATTTTCTACATTTGACAAAGAAGACAGAGAAGTAGTAGAACAAGTTGGAGAAGAATTTGGTTTGCCAGTAAAGATTCATAGTGATGGTGGATCGCGTATGATAAATTCAATATCATTAAAGTTTTTATTCTACAACATTTTTGAATTAAGGGGAAACGCATATACAAAACAAATACCTAATTGGTTATTCAATCTCTCAAAAGAACAAATTTCCTTTGTACTTAAGGGGCTATTCAGTGGAGACGGACATGTTTCAAATAAAGAAATAAAAATACCATTAAGTTCATCGCAATTGTTAAGAGATATACAAACTTTGCTTCTTGGATTTGAGATAAGATTAAGAATAGGAAAAATGAGGAAAGACAAGACCCAAGATTCATCAATAAGTACACATAAGGATTTTCTTAAATTTAGAGATCAAATTGGATTGTTACAGGAATATAAAATGAAGAATTTAGAAAAATTATGTAATAAGATATCGACCCATGATACAACTGATATAATCCCACTAAATTTAGAATTAAAAGAGCGAATTAGAGATATAATTAATAATGAAAAAATATTTAATAGTTATGATTATATAACAAGAGATAACAATATAGGCAGAGAGAAATTATCAAGAATATTGTCCCAAGTACAATTACAAGAAGAAGAAATTATAAATTTAGAATTATTGAATAATTCCGATATATTTTGGGATGAGATTAAGGAAATAAACCTAATTGAATTGGGAGATATTAATGTTTATGATTTAGCTGTTCCAGAATGTGAAAGTTTTATTTGTAATAATATAATTGCTCACAATACTAGAGAACTCCCAGTAGACGCATTATCAGATTTAGGTTATGATATTCAACCAATGAAAGTTCGTTCTGCATTATTAAAATCCGGTTCTGAATTAGGAGCAGACGAAGGAATAAGAACCAGTTTACGTATGGGCGATTCAGCTTTAATAGTCGGAGAAGTAAGAAGTTCCATAAGAGGCACTGAAGAAGTTTTAATTATAGAAAGAGGAATAACTAAAAGAATACAAATTAAAGATTTAGAAGGAAAAGACATATCAAATATTTGTATTCCCTCAATGGACTTTGATCTAAAGTTCAAACTAAAAAAACTCGTGGCCTTTGTTAAGCACCCCAAAAGAAATAAATTACTTGAGGTTATAACTAGAACAGGTAGAAAAATAACTGTAACTCCAGATCATAGTTTGTTTACACACAAAGATTTTAGAATAGTTCCGATTGAATGTCAAAATTTAGGGGAAGGGACAAAAATAATTATTCCTGAAAGACTACCCTGTAATTATAATAATGTACAGTCTATCAATCTCTTTGAAATATTAGGAGATGAAAATTGTAGAGTTGAAGGTTATGAAGAGGATTTAAGACAGATAATTAAAAAGATAGGGTGGAAAAAAGCTACAGAACTATCTTCGGCAACCCAAGATATATATCAATACTTAAGAAAAGGCATTCAACACAACAACATCTCAATTTTAGATTTTAAGAAATTAACTGAAGAAGCAAATCAAGGATTAAATATACAAACTCTCCAAATTAAGAAAGGAACAAGTGGAACGTTAGCAGCAGAAATAGAAATAAGTAAAGACTTTTGCAGGTTTTTAGGTTATTACGTAGCAGAAGGTTATACCCAAAAAAGCGGATCTGTAGTACTTTCTAATGGGGATCAACCAATAATAAGAGACATTATAAATCTATCAAAAAATCTATTTGGTATAAATCCCTATGTAAGGCAAACAGAAAGTTTAGGAGTAGCCACTCAGATTAGTTTAAATAATAAAATACTGGGATTAATGATCAAAAAATTGGGGTGTGGTCGCATAGCAATAGAAAAAAGAATTCCTTCAATAATATTTGGATTAAGCGAAGATAAAATTTGCGAGTTTTTAAAGGGCTATTTCGATGGAGATGGATGTCAAACTTCAGTTATATCTTCTGGAAATAGGGTATCATGCAGCACAATATCTAAAGGATTAGCAAACGATCTTTTATATTTATTTTTACAAATAGGTATAGTGGCTAGAATTTATGAAAAGGAAGCTAGAGGCATAGGAAAACATATTTCATACATTATAGAATTTAAACAAAAGAAATATATAGAATTATTTTTAGACAAAGTTGGATTTAAAAAGTATAAAAAAGAGATTATAAATAAACAAACTTCTCATAGTAATTTGAATACATTAAATTATGATCATTCTATATTAGAAAAACATGTTAAAATAAAGAAAAAATTTAGGCATTTAAGAAGATATAACTCTACAGGAAAAGAATATTTAAGACAAGTTGTTGAAGAATCAGAATATGCTTCAGATTTAATAAAGACATTCGTTAATGGGGATTTTTTCTTAGATGAAGTTAAATCTATCAAAGAGATAAATTTAGAAGAAGGAGAATTCGTTTATGATCTTTCTGTAGAACCATGTCAAAACTTTATTGGGGGATTTGGAGGAATAATATTGCACAATACCGAAGCCCTCGCATTATTCGAGGCAATGAGAACTGGCGCTTTAGCAAATACTGTCGCAGGAACAATTCATGGAGATTCTCCTTACGGCGTTTTTGATAGATTAGTAAATGATCTTCAAGTTCCAAGAACAAGTTTCAAAGCAACAGATATTATTGTCATAGCAAATCCAGTAAAATCTGCAGATGGTTTGCACAGATACAGAAGAGTAACTCAAATAACAGAAGTAAGAAAAGAATGGGAACAAGATCCTTTAGCAGAAAATGGGTTTATAGATTTAATGAAATATGATAGTAAATTAGATACTTTAGTTCCAACAGATGAATTATTGAATGGTGATACAGATATAATAAAATCAATTGCTTCGCAAATAAAAGAATGGGCTGGAGATTGGAACGCAGTTTGGGAAAATATTTTATTAAGAGCAAAAATTAAAAAAACAACAGTTGATTATTCAAAGATTTATGAAATTCCAGATTTAATGGAAGCAAAAGCAGTTATACAAATGAATGATGAGTTTCACAGAATTTGTGATAGGGTTCGTCAAGAAACAGATAAATTAGACAGTGAAGAAATATTTTCTAAATGGGAATTAGCTTTGAAAGAATATATAAAAATAAATTATAAACTTTGAATTTAATTAAAGAATAAAAAATATAGAAGTGAGTTATGATAAAATAAATTTAGTATTATCCCATATCAAATTAAAAAATAGGAGACTAAAGCATTAATTATTATTTAAAGTATTATTCTATTATAAAAACCTTAATAAATTAACATCTTCAAAAACTATATATACTTAGAATTTAATACTTAGTTTAGTAAAAAGAGGTAATCAATGCCAGACGAAGATATCCAAGAAATATTAAAAAAATATCGTTCTAAAGTTGAAGGGCATATAGATCAAGAATCAGAAGGAGAAGTAAATTCAGAGTCAATGGATTCTTTTTCTAAAGAGTACACAACTTTCAAAGATGAAATTTTCTCAAATACAAGATCAAGATACGAGCGTTGGTGCAATGCATGTGAAAAAATAATAAAGTTAGCACCTTCATCCAAAACCCTACCAAAATTACAAAAAGCAATAGATACAGCACATTTAGAGATTACCCCAAGCGGAGCAGCAAGTTTCGCAACAATAGTAAGTTTTACTTTAATATTATTTGGAGTTTTATTTTCATTAGTAATTTATCAAATTTTAAATGATTTTCCAATATTTACTTTGTTAATATTCTTAATTGCAGGATTAATATGTATGGTTACATTAGGAAATATTCCAATTTATATCGCAACTAGGTGGCGTCTTAAAGCAAGTAATCAAATGGTTTTAGCACTTCTTTATGTTGTAATTTATATGAGACACACTTCAAACCTAGAACATGCAATTAAATTTGCAGCATTGCATATTGACCCACCATTATCTCTAGATCTAAGAAAAGTTTTCTGGGATGTTGAGACTGGGAAATATTCAACAATAAAAGAATCTTTAGATTCATATTTAGAATCATGGAGGCATTTTAATTTAGAATTTGTTACTTCATTCCACTTAATAGAATCCTCTTTATACGAACCTACAGAATCTAGAAGAAATGATTTGTTAGATAAGGCATTAAATGTTATTCTAGAAGGCACATATGAAAAAATGCTTCATTATGCTCAAGACATAAAAAGCCCAGTAACTACATTACATATGTTAGGTGTTATTCTACCAATATTAGGTTTAGTAATTTTTCCATTAATAGGAACATTCTTACAAGGTTTAGTAAAGTGGTATCATCTAGCTTTCTTATACAATATTATTCTACCAATATTAGTTTTTGCATTAGGTATGAATATACTTTCAAAAAGGCCAACAGGATATGGCGAATCTAAAATAGCAAATAAAGTTTATAGTGATACATTTGATCCATTTTGGTTTTGTTTTTTTATTGCAACATTACTAATAGTCATAGGTTTATTTCCAATAATAATAAATTCAATAAATCAGCCTCAATTCGTAGACGGAACAAAATGTGCAACAAATGATATTAATCTAGGCAGCTCTCTTGGATGTTTCTTTGGTTATGTTGAATTAAACAGTATCTCTTATGGTCCATTTGGTATTGGTGCATTAATATTAAGTTTCTTTATTCCAGCAGGTTTAGCAATAGGTTTGGGTTTATATTATAGAATGAAAAGTAGAAAATTAATTGAATTAAGAGATGAAACTAAAGCATTAGAATCAGAATTTGCATCTTCCTTATTCCAATTAGGAAATAGAATAGGTGATGGAATACCTGCAGAATTAGCTTTTAATAAAGTTTCTCAAACAATGGAATCAACACCCTCAGGAAATTTCTTCAAAATTGTAGATATAAATATTAGGCAGCTAGGTATGAGTATGGAAGAAGCAATTTTCAATGAAAAGAATGGAGCAATATTAGCTTATCCCTCATCATTAATAGAAAGTTCAATGGAAATACTTTTAGAAAGTTCAAAAAAAGGACCAATGATAGTTTCACAATCTTTAATCAGCATTTCAACTTACGTAGATAAAATCCACAAAGTAGCAGAACGTCTTAAAGATTTATTAGCTGAAGTTATTTCTTCTATGAAATCACAAATATCTTTCTTAACTCCTGCAATTGCAGGTATAGTTGTAGGTATTTCCGCAATGATTGTTAATATCATTGTGGCTTTAAATACAAAGATAACAAGTTTCGCTTTAGAAGCAGGAACTGGGGGAGTATCAGACGCTTCAAATTTAGCTACAGTAGTAGATTTATTCAAAATAAATGGGATTATTCCAGGTTATCATTTTCAAATTGTAGTAGGTATTTATGTAGTTGAATTAGCATTCATATTAACAATATTACAAAATGGTATTGAAAATGGTTCTGATAAAGTAAACGAACAACACTTATTAGGTAAGAATATAATCAAAAGCTTTTTACTCTATGCACTTATAGCAATAATAGTTACAGTATTATTTAGCTCAATGGCACAAGGAATATTAGCTAATGAATTAACCTAAAAAGGTTTATAAAGAAAGTTTATTCTAAGAACTCATGCATAAAAAAGGTGGAACTAAAATAAGTTTATATGTAATATTAATTCTTATAATAACTCTTCTTTTAATATTGCTTATTTTTGGATTTTTACAAAAATCAATTCTTGGAGGAATATTTAAGGGAATATGAATAAAAAAGCAGATACAGAAAATTTAATAGTATGGGGTATTGTTTTATTGGTTGTACTTGCATTTGCAATAGTTTTTTTTACAAACGCTAGTTCATTTTTCTCAGGTAAATCAAATGAAGCAGCGGTTCATACATGGGTTATTGCAAGAGGTGTAGAAGTAAATACAGCTAAGATACCCAATTTAGTTGGTGTCCAAATTTTTGATGATCGTCCTCCAGTAATAGGTTTAGATACACCAATTAAAATAGAAAATGAAAATAATTTGCTTTACGATGGAAACAAACCTCCAAAACTATTCAAAGATTTATCAGACAGCATGGTTGATTGTTGGAATGCTTTCGATAACGGTAAAACTGATTTTATGAATGCAATTGGAAAAGATACGTTTTGTTTCAAATGTCGAGCTGTACTTTTCTCTGATGATATAAAAAGAAAATCAATTCCAATAGTTGGTTTTAATGCTTATTTAAATAATACAAAAACAAGAAACACAAATAGTCCAACTTATTTACAATATTTAGCAAATGATAAAGAAAAACAATTAGTTTTGTCACAAGAAGATCTTATTGATGATAAAATTTATTCTGATGAAAACCTTTATATTATATTTTTTGCATCATCTGGTAGGGGAATAGTAAATATTATAACAAATGTTCTTGGAGCTGGAGATGTTGTTCCAGAAGAAACAAGCGAAAATAAAATTTATAAACCAACAGACGTACAAGCACCACAATATAAAAATCTAGATTTATTTACTGCAAGCGAAAAATCAGAAGCAGCAATAGTTGGTACAGGAACCTTAGCTGCAGGAAGATATTATCTCCCCAAATTAGCTGAAAAACAAGCCAAAATATTAGCAACTGGAACAGCAGAAACCACCGCAAGAGCAGCAGCACAATTAGGTGCAGAACTTGATTTAAGTCTAGGTATAAATAAGGCAACATTAGAAGTTGCAAAAGATTCTTCTAAGACATTAGTTTTAGAAGTTGCAGCTAAAGGAGCAACAGGAGAAGCAGTAAAAAAGACAGTAGAAAAATCTTTAATGAAAAGATTAGCTATCAATATTGGTGCAAAAGTAATTAGCGGCCCCGTAGGATGGCTTGCTATTGCAGGTACAAGTGTTTATGGGATTCATCAGATAACTGTTGGAGAAAAACCATTTATATCAAAAGTAATGCTCATAGATTCAAAAGGTTATAATAAACTATGCAACGCATGAATAAGAAAGGTGATCTGGAATTTGAAACAGTAATAAAACTTTTACTAGCTTTAATTATCTTATTAGTAATAATCGGTTTAGTTTATATTTTAAAAGGAAAATCTTTTAATATTTTAGATAAGATAAAATTAATATTAAGGTTTGGAAGTTGATATGGCTGAAGGTCTAACTCTAGGTAAGATTGTAAATTTCATTTTGATTATAATTGCAGCCCTAGCTGTTGTAGGAATAGTCTTAATTTTTATGGGTATATTCAAACCATGGTTTATTGGTTTCTTAACAGAAAGCGATCAAAATAGTTTAATTAAAAATGGAACTATAACTGTAAGTGGAGATATTCCATTTTACGATGAGTTTACAAAAACTTACAAAGAATGCAAATTATCTCCAGAAACAAATTGTTATTGTAGAATAACCTATCCTGGAACTCCAACAGGTTATGTTTTGGAATTAGATAGTTCAAATGAAAAAACTTCTCTAAGATTAAATGGTGGAGCAGAAGTTGCAGGTGGAGACCTATTTAGTTGGAATACAGTTACAGGTGATCCAGTCAAACTTCAAAAATTAGATAATGTAAAAGAAATAAGAACACAAGAGATAATAATTGATAATGATAATCTAAATTTCGAAAACACAGGTTTATTTGAAAGTGCTTCAGATTCTCAAGGAAAATTATCTTTAGACAAATTTACCCAAGTAAATAAACAATATATCGCAAAAAAAAGCCTTTATTCTACAGTAGACGTTAGTGGTTCTAATAAGAAAGATATAGTCTCTGGTTTAGTTTTATATAAATTTGATGGTAAGAATTCAGCATTATATACTTATTCAAGTGCAGTAAAAGATAATCTAAAAATGTGTAATAAAATTGATAATCTAAATAAAGCTTCAGAAGAGTTTAATAGATTAATCTCAACCATTAATAATTGTATAAATACAAAAGTCTTAAGTAATTGCAAATATGTTCCAGCAATTCCAAGTAATTTCAAACTTGTTTTAGAAAATAAAAAACTCAATTTAAAATATAATAATGAAGAAATAAAATCTTCAAAAGAATTAACACAAGATTTATGTTCATTTTCTACATTCAAAGATTTAAACCCAGATTACGGAACCACATTATCAACTTTAGAATTTAGTAATTACGCAGAAATAGATATGTATCCTTCAGAAAACAAACTTTGTTTTTTACCATATACCTTAGAATTAGCACAACAAAAGAAAATAGATGAAGAAAGAAGAAAAACAATTACAGATGATTTATTAAATCCATAACTTAAAATTAATCCAAAGCCACCAAAAGCTTTATATAGAAACTAAACGGTTTATTAATATTCAAAAGGTGTGATGAATGTTAAATAAAAAAGCGCAAGGCATGCCAGTAAATGTTATTATCATTGCAATCATTGTTTTAGTTGTTCTAGTAATTTTAATTGCTTTCTTTGCAGGCGGATTTGGAAGCATTGCA
>CAYJSR010000017.1:3556-11816 GCA_964373095.1 Candidatus Woesearchaeota archaeon | reverse complement strand
TAATTTTGTTTTGTAATTTTGTAGAAAATAGTATTTTTCGATGGCGGCTCAGATCTTTAGGTGCTTATGTGTCTTATTTTTTCTTTGATGTAGAAATAGATGATTTAGTAAAATTTCATAAGAATCTAATGGTTTTTGAAAGAAAATCTTTAGCTTTAGATATTGAAGACAATGAAGAAAAGGAAATTAAATATATTCTTGAAGTAAGTAAACAATGGAATAATTTCAAGATTGAATTAACTAGAACAGTTTCTAAAATGGCTGATGCATGGCATAAAGATTTACAAGAAAGTGAGGAGAGATACTTCGGATGAAGTTAATAATATTTGGACCACCGGGTTCTGGGAAAAGCACACAAGCAAATGTAATCTCTAAGGAATTCAAATTAAAACATATAAGCAGCGAGATTCTTAAGAATGAAGTTAAGAAAGGAACTAAACTTGGCAAAGAATTTGAAAAATATATTGAGAAAGGAGATTTAGTACCTGAAAATTTAATACTTCCTTTGATAAAAAAGTTTATAGTAAAAGACAATTTCATTTCTGATGGTTTTCCAAGAACTTTAACAGAGGCGAAGTTTCTAGATAAATATGCTAAACCTGATATTGTCTTAGTTTTGGATGTACCTTATCATGTGTTAAAATCTAGGCTGCTTAAAAGAGCTAAATTAGAACATAGAATTGACGACAATGAAGATACTATTAAAGAAAGATTTAAAGTTTATAGAAAACAAACTAGACCATTATTAAAATATTACAAAGATAGAATAACTCTAATCGATGGTGATGATAGTGTTGAAAATATTGAGAAAGAAATTGTTAAAATTCTAAAAAAATGAAAATAGAAATTTTAAGATTGAATCATAGGATTGGAAGAGATCCAAGAATAAGCACACATGTGGCTTTAACGGCTAGGGCTTTTGGTGCTTCTAAATTATATTATTCTGGTAACAAAGACAATGGTTTGGAGATTAGTTTGAATAATGTTACTGATAGATTCGGTGGTTTTTTTGAAATTGAATTTGTTAAAAATGATTTAAAATTTGTTGAGGAAAAGAAGAAAGATGGTTTTTTAATTGTTCATTTAACTATGTATGGAAAAGATTTTAGAAAATATAAAACTAAAGTTAAAAATAAAAATTTGTTAATTATTGTTGGTGGAGAAAAAGTTGAACCTGAATTTTATAAATTATCAAATTTTAATGTTAGTGTTACTAATCAGCCTATATCTGAAGTAAGTGCTTTAGCAGTTTTATTATATGATTTATATGGTTATCAAGAAGATTTCAAAAATGCAAGGGTAATGGTTGTTGGTAAGGAAAGAGGAAAACTTTTAAAGCAGCTTTAGTACTAAATATCTAATGAAAAATATAAAAAGAGTGATATTTATTCTAGTATTAATTATATTATTTGGTAATTTTGTTTATGCAGCTACAACTTTGAGCACTAACCTTTCTAAAACTAAATTTGGACCAAACAGCACATTACAAGGCTATGTTAATCTTAGCTTTACAGGATATAAGGAATTAGATGAAATTATAAGATTTAGTGTTGGAAGTGAAACTTATGATTTAAAACTTAATGATGTACTCAATATTAGTGGATTGCTTGATAGTCCAAATGTAGATTTAATTAAAGCAAGTTATACAAATAGCACGGGTAGTAAAGATAGTTCGGTTTCTCTAACTTTCTTAAGTGCTGGTTCTAAAACAGAAGTTGGTATTGATTTGAGGGGTGGAAGTGTAACACAACCAAGACAACCTGGAGATGTGAATGTTGAGAATTTATCATTTAATCTAAAACCAGATAGTGGAGCTCCTAAAGATGTTTCTATTTACATTGGTGATAAACGAGTTTATAGATTTGCTGGCGATGCTTCTGGTTGGGCTGGTTTAGATAGTTCTTATATTAATTTAAATAATCCTCCGGAAGGCAGTCAAGATATGACTGCTGGAAGTATAATCTGCCAAGGAATTAATTTAACAGATTCTAATAGATATAAAATAAATGTTACTGCTAAAAAGCTAGGTAATTCTCAATTTGGAGTTAATGCGACGATTGCTGATGAAGTACTGAGTGGGCCTCCAGATTGTAGTAATCCAGATACACCTTGTTGCGGCATGGTTTTTTTCCCTGGTCTTAATAATAATTATGGGAATTTCAGCTGTGAAATACAAAGACAAATACCTGAAAAAAGAATGCAATATGTTTGTATTTATTTAACTGGATTAGAAAACGACGATGGAACTACAAGACATCTTAAAGTTGGATTAGGTAATTCTAATAATATTAATGCTTTTGTAAATGGAGAAAATGCTGAGTCTAATTTTTATATATATGGTTCTTACCAAACATACAATAGAACATTATTACGACAAACTTCAATTGTATTAAATCCTGAAGATATTAATGCTTATATACATGGTGAAACTTGTAGTGAAAATTGTTTATTAATACCATTTAAAATTACTATGGGTAATGATGGAACAATAGTTTTGAAAAATTTAAGTTTACCTTATACTAGTGGGGTTAACGCACTTAATGAAGAATCTTTTAGAAAAATAAAATATAATCCTACAAAAATTGGTTATGATGGAACAATAAATTTGAAGCTGAGTGATTTTGATAAAATATTAACTCCTAGCAGAAAAGATGATTATAAATATTATGTAGGTTTTGATGGTAAAACAAGTAATAAAGTTGATTTTGATGTTGTTGAGGCACCTACTGCTGCTATTGCTTATGCACCATTAGATCCTGGAATAAATCAACTGGTTACTTTTGATGCTTCTAGATCTAGGAATGTATTGGGAAGAAATATTACTTCTTTTAATTGGGATTTTGGTGATGGGCAGACTGGAAATAATTCTATAAATACTCATGCATATAACTCTACAGGGCGTTATAAAGTCAAATTAACTATTCTAGATACAAGTGATATATTTAGTAGTGATTCTGTTATTGTTCGTGTTGTTAATTCTTCTACTAGTGGAGATGCAATAAACAATACAAATTCTCAAATATCTAATTTTAGAAGTTATTTAGACTCAAGTACCAGCTTGGTTAAAGATACTGCAAGTTTAATTGGAATTAATAATTTAGTCAATGGGCTACAAAGCAATTTAACAATTCTAAGAACAAGATATGATGTGATAATTGGAAATGCTAGTCTTAATGATAGTATAAAAAGTACATTAATTAATCCAATACTTCAAGAATTAAATGTTATTTCTAATAATATCCCTGTTGGAATTAATGTGCAGAGTTCAAGTTCTAGTGCTAAAGTAAGTAATCTTAATCAGATAGGAAGTTGTTGTGAATTTACTACAGAATTACAAAGAAATAAATTATTAGCTAGTCAGAAAGATGTAACTGTTAATGCAGAAGCTAGATCTGTTGTTGTAACTTATAAAAATAGAACTGATTCTTTTATTGTTGTTAAGAAAAGTATAGTTGGGAGTGGTTTAAAAATTTATGAATTCTTACCTTCTGGTTTAATAATATTACCTCAAAATGTTATTAGTGGTGGGGTTATAACTCCTGCTGGACAAAATATTTATAGTTTTGTAAATACAAATCAATTGGTTTACCGTATTGATAATAGTAATTTAGCTCAGGCTTTACAAATTAAAACCGCAATCTTACCATTAAATTTAGAGGGTGTACAAATAAATGTTTCTGCTTTAGGTAATAACGCTGGTGGTGTTATAATCCTACCTAGTAAATGTGGCAATAGTATTTGTGAACGTGATGAAAATAAAACTAGTTGTGCAAAAGATTGTTCTCCAGATAGCAATATAATTTATTTTGTAATTGGTGGTTTAGTTATTATTTTATTTATAATTTATTTTGGTTTATTCTTCAAAGGTGGAATATTAAATAAGAAATTTGGTGGTAATAAGAGTAAAACCTCTAGTGGACATGGATTTAAATCTGAGAAAGATTATATTGCTTTAAAACAATTTGTGGATAGGTCGTTTCATCATGGTCTTGGAGAAATACAGGTAAGAACTGTTTTGAAAAGTAAGGGTTGGCATGATTCACAAATTAATATGGCAATAAATGAAGTAATGAATTCTAGAAGAAAGTAAGTTAACGAAAGATTTATAACTTCACTATCTGAGATTTATTTTAAATGCGCTGGTCGTATAGGGGTCAG
Organism: Candidatus Woesearchaeota archaeon; assembly: GCA_964373095.1. Classification (GTDB taxonomy): domain Archaea; phylum Nanobdellota; class Nanobdellia; order SCGC-AAA011-G17; family GW2011-AR18; genus CAYJSR01. Next base: position 7,658 of record CAYJSR010000017.1, on the reverse strand, counting down.
TATCTCAGCCTTCCAAGCTGATGACGCGGGACTTAGTTTAACTAAGCGCGAGTTCGAATCCCGCCCGGCGCATTCTATTATCTTCTAATGTGTTAAATCGTTTTTAATTTATCTAAGAAGCTTTATAAAGTTATGATAAAAGTTAATCGTATGCAAGATAAAGAAGTTGTAATTGTATTTGGAGCTCATTCCGATGATTTAGAAATTGGTATGGGTGCAACTATTGCAAAATATAAACAAGATGGAAAAGAAGTAATCGCTGTAGTATTTAGTAGTGGAGAAAAAAGTAGTCCTTGGTTAAAAAAAGATTATTTAATAGAAAGTAGAAGAGAAGAAGCTAAGAAAATTGGTGAATTCATAGGTTGTAAAGAAACTTTATTTTTAGGATTGAAAGATACAGAACTAGATACAGAAGTAGAAAAACCAAAAGTTAAACAAGCTTTAAAAAATATAATAAAACATTTTAAACCCAAGAGCATTTTTACTCATTCTAAAAATGATGCACATAAAGATCACAAGGCAGTTAATAGATCTGTCTTTGAAGCTTTAGATGAAGTTGATAAAGATAAGAAAATTAATGTTTATGTCTTTGAAGTTTGGAATGTTTTAAATGAGACAATACCTAGAATTTATGTTGATGTCTCTGATACTTTTAGTAAAAAAATACAAGCTATGAAAAAATTTAAAAGTCAAAAAATTTATATTTATATTTTGTTAATACCTGTGATTATTAGAGCTTTTATTTGTGGATTTCATGCAAAATGCAGATATGCTGAGAGATTTTATAAAGTAAGATAACTATTTCTTTTTTCTAAATACGAAGAATAAAACTACTGCTAAAATTACTATGCCTACAATTAAATATATTGTTAATGAATATTTTGGTGTGGAATTATTTGAAACTGGTAATGGATTATTTGCTTGATCTTTTGGTTCTGCAGTTACAATAAAATAACTGAACTTATTAATGTGTATTTTAATTATTAATGTATCTCTTGCATCGTTTAGTTTTGATTCTGCTTGAACTTTAGTTTTAATCCCATTATCTTCTACTTTCCAAACATAAATATTAACATCTTTTAATTGATCTGCTGTAATTCCTAATTGTTTTAATGGAAATAAGAATACTATTGTTGAATCATTGATTGCTTGTTCTAATTCTTCCGATGGTGTTATTTGGAATATTCCTGTAATTAAACCTTTATTGTTTTTTGTATTTAAGAAAATATCTTTAATTGAATTTCTAGCTGCTTTTGATATTGCTGCTTTTGCTGCTGGAGAAATTACTAAATTTTGTATTGAACTTGGACTCTTACTTCTTTGTGAAACACTTGTAAGATAACTATTTTTACCTTGATTGAAATCATTATCGTTTTTAAAATAGGAAATTAAGAATGAAGGATTTGAGATGTTGTGATTTGGAAGAAAACGCATGATTAATTTTGTTGATGTTAAATCGCTGCTTGTTGAAGAAATATCTAATTTACTTAAATCTGAATCTGGAATATCTGATGGTGGAGGACTATTTTTTGAGTTAGGATCTGATTCTGAATTTATTTCACCTGAAATATCTAATCCACTTAAGTCTGATGGTAGAGACGAACTTGAACCTTGATCTGATGAACTATCTGAAAATTGTGTTGCAATAATTGTTGGATCATTATGAACTATTGGTTCTAATGGAATTATAGAATTGTAATAATCTGCATCTGCTTGCGCTGCTGCTCTTTCATCTTCTCCTGGAAGTGCAGGTATTTGGTCTGGATTATTATTTTGATTACTATCAGGTAAATCAAAAGTCCAACTTATAGACTCTTCTTTAAAGCTCCCTGAATTTGCATAGAAACCTGCTTCTTTATTTTGTTTATTGTCAACTTTAGATCCGGATAAAGTGTTCATATCTCTTAAATCATCTTCAAATGAAAAAATTACGCCTGGTGGGGCTTGATGTGAAGGCATTGGAATCGAAGGAGTGGCCCATGGACAAGTCCTATCTTCACCATAAATAGTCTTAAATGCTGTTGGGCCTGTTGCTATATACTTTCTTTCAACAGGTTTAAATACCAAATTTGGACAATCATCAGCATCGGAACCACCTACGTAACAATCATCTGGTTCTCCAGGATTTAATAACGAAAGTGCATTAAAATTGTTTATTGAAACATAATATTTATTATTTTCACGATCTATAGAAACTAAATTATCTGCTTGAACTTCTTCATTTCCTTTAGGCCATTTTTTACCTTTGTATCCTAAATCAATAGTACCTGAACCAGAGTCGACATTTTTTGTAGCACAAATATCCCCTACATCACCATAAGTATAATGAGAATAATAATCCCAACTTAGAATTGCATCTTCAAAATAATATCTAGAAAAATCTTTTGAGTTTTGATCTTTAATTAATGTTCCAGTTATTACTGCATTTAAAGTTTTTTTACGTGCACCACCATAATCAGAACTAAATTTCTGTGATCCAGAAACCCATTTTTGACCATTCTCAATCTCTTTATAATTATAATTTATAACAAAAGACCCAGCATTAGCCGCAAAAACATTAGAGGCGATTAATAATACTAAAATAATTAAAGTTATTAAAAATATCAAACTCTTTTTCATAATTATTTAAGATTAAAAGTAGTATATAAACTTTTATAAAGCAAGGTTGAATGTTTAGTTTATGTTTAAATTAATAAATGAAGATTCAAATGCAAGATTTGGTAAACTAAAAACTAGACATGGCACTATAGAAACTCCATTTTTTATGCCAATAGCTACTAAGGGAACTGTAAAACAAGTTAGTCCTGAAGAATTGAAAAATCTAGGAAGTGAAGCTTTAATTGCTAATGCTTTTATTCTTTATTTGAAACCTGGAATGGAAGTTATAAATAAATTTAAAGGGATTCATAAATTTATGAAGTGGAATAAAGTTATTTTTACAGATTCTGGAGGTTTTCAGATTTTAAGTAAGAGTTTTTTACATAAAGCAGATGATAAAGGAGTTTATTTTAAAAATCCATTTGACGGAAGTAGAAAATTCTTTACACCTGAAGATGTAATATTGATTGAAGAAGAAATTAAATCTGATGTTGCAATGGCTTTAGATTTTGTTCCGCATTATGGAAACGATAAAGAATATATTGCTGAATGTACAAGAAGAACGCATTTGTGGGCAGAACGTTGTGTTAAAAGTCATAAAGATAATAAACAATTATTATTTGGAATTTGTCAAGGTGGAACTCACAAAGATCTTAGAGAAAAAAGTGCTAAATTTATTAATAATTTAGATTTTGATGGTGTAGCTCTAGGCGGTTTAGGTATTGGAGAAGGAAGAGAGTTGATGGCTAATAGTATTAAATCTAGTGTTAAAAATATTAATGAGAATAAACCAAGATATTTGATGGGTGTTGGAAGCCCTGAAGATATAATTGATGGAATTAGTTTAGGAATTGATTGTTTTGATTCGAGATTTCCAACTATGAATGCAAGGCATGGCGGGATATTTACTACTGATGGTAAAATAAATATTGAAAAGGCAGAATATAAATTAAGTGAAGAATCTCTAGATAAAAATTGTAAATGTTATGTTTGCAAAAGATTTTCTAAAGCATTTATTCATCATTTGTATAGAACCCATGAATCAATAAATGATCGATATGGAAACATACATAATTTATATTTTATTCAAAATTTAATTAAAAATTGTAGAAAAGCTATTAAGAATAATGAATTTAATAATTTTAGGAAAGAATTCTTTAAAGATTATAAACTTAATAAAAATAAGAAGACTACTTTTACTTATCAATAATTTTATATATTCATTGAGCTTTAATTTAATATGAAAAAATTGGTAGTTATTTTAATTTTTATTATTTTAGTTTTACTAACTTTTGTTGCTTGTACGAGAACTATTGAAATTAATAATATTAATAATTCAAATGAAAGTCTTGTAAAAAATGTTTCAGATTTTAATAATTCCGTATCCTGGAATAATGAACTTGCTAAATGTCCAAGTGAAACTGCAACTAATTGTGATAGGAGTAATCTAAAAAAAAATTTTAATGATATGACTGGCAATGAATGTGTGGGTTCTGGTTCAGTT
>CAYJSR010000017.1:0-3546 GCA_964373095.1 Candidatus Woesearchaeota archaeon | reverse complement strand
ATACAGCCTTTAGGATTAATGATTGGTGGACATGTTACACCAATTGATCATCAATATTATTATCCAAATAACTGGGTTCCTGATCCTAATTCTGCAAATTTAAAAGAAGTTTTAGCTCCTGGTGATGGAATAATAACTTCAATTCAGTCAATGCCTGTGTTTTTTAGCCATAAAAGTAATGACTCTAACTTAGGGGATTATCGTATTATCTTAGCACACACTTGTACGTTTTATACAATTTATATCCATATTTATCAATTATCACCCAAATTAAAAGAAGCTCTTGGCGATATTGATCCTTCAGAAAATAAAAGAGTGAGTATTCCTGTAAGCGCTGGTGAAGTTATTGGTAGAGCAAATAGTTTTGATTTCAGTGTACATAATGAAGATGTTACTTTGAAAGGATTTATTGTTCCAGCACATTATGAACGTGAACCTTGGAAAATACATACCGTTGATCCTTTTGATTATTTTGTTGAACCCTTAAGAACTCAATTGTTAAAATTTGATTTGCGCCAAGCAGAACCAAGAGGTGGAAAAATCGATTATGATATTGATGGAAAGTTAATTGGTAATTGGTTTAAAGAAAATACGAATGGTTACCAAGGAATAAAACAACCAGATTATTGGGTCACACATCTTGCAATTGCTCCAGAAGCATTAGATCCTAAACAGATTATTTTATCACTCGGTGATTTTCAAGGAGAACCAAAACAATTTAGTGTTAAAGGAAATTCGCCCGATCCTAAAGATGTTGATTTATCTTTTGGTCTTGTTAAATATGAATTAGTTGACACACAATATATTCTAGGGGATAGTAAAGAATTTTGGAATAGGGTGTCTTATGCAGACAATATAAAAGCTAGTGGTGGAGATCTGGTTCATGGGGTTGTTTTATTACAATTAATTGAAGATAGAAAATTAAAAGTTGAGATATTTCCTAAGAAAACTAAAGTAGATGTTTCTAATTTTACAGACAAAGCCATAATATATGAACGTTAAAAATAAAATACATGTCCTAAAACAATGTCAACTAAACTTGTGCCATTTTTTAATCCTGCAACTGAACATTTGGCATTTGATAAATCTGTTCCTTCATAAACAATCTTAACCCTATCATCGTCTTTTGCTTTTTTTCTTAATTGTGCAATTGTATCATCTTCCAAACCAGATTGATATGGGAAAACTATTCCGTATTTTTTTCCTATTACCACAGCTATATATCTATTTTCCATCAAAACTCCAATATGTTGTGACTATAAATATATTTTGTAATTATGAAGGCTTTTTTTATTATTAGAATATGTTTATTATAGTCTTAGTAATTTAGAATATAAATCTTTATAAATTAAATTCTAATTGTAATATTATGGAATACATTGATACTATTATTGAAGAACTTGATCAGTATGCTGTTTCTGAGATTATGAAGTATGGAATACCTACTTTAGATAATTATAATGATGTTGTTAATGTTGCTGTTGAATTAGGGAAGAGATTAAATGTAAATTTGTCTGCGATAAAATTAGGTTCTAGATTTATTGATCTTAAATTAGGAGAAGCAACAGAACAGAAAAAAACCAATGAACATGTTACTATGGCTCTAGGTTTTGCTAAGGAATTTTTAAGTAAATTTCCATTAGAAGAAGATGTTAAATCTAAAATATTTTATTGCATAACTGAACACCATGAGAAAAAATTTAGTTGTATTGAATCTGAAATAATTGCCAATGCTGATTGTTATAAATATTTAGTTCCTAAAAAAATATTAAAAATGTTTTATGTTTTCAAACAAAGAGGTTATAATTTTGAGGAAATATTTTTACTTGCTGAAGAGAAAGCTGAAGAAAAATGGAATTCTTTGACTTTAAATATTTGTAAAAAAGAACTTGAAAATAATTATCTAGAAATTAAGAAGTTTTTAGAATTAGCTAGAAAAGATCCTGTGAATTTTGTAGGTGTTGTTTGTAATGATGTTAAGAAGGAAGATGTTGTTGAATGAAAACTATAATTATAATGCTCGTTTAATAAACTATTAAATTTAGTATAATGGGGTATACTGCAATAATTGAGAATATGCAAAAAGAATTGAGATAATAAATATATAAGATATAATTGAAGATAAGAACCAAATCAATGTTGCCTTCCCAATACTTAATGGTTTTAAAATTGATCTTAGACCAACAATTGTAGTTCCTCCATTAATTAAAAAATAATAAATTGAATAAACATAAAAAAGAAAAACGCCCCTGGAGGGATTTGAACCCTCACCTAAGCCTTAGGACGGCTCAACGCTGATCCGGGTTACGCTACAGGGGCATTAAGATGAATTTATTCCTCTATTTATTACTCTTCCTTCTAAACTTTCTTCAGCCATATTAAAAAATACTAGAAAAGATTTAAAAGCGTTACTAATCTTTGGCCATGTAATAATCTCTTTTAGTTTTATCAAAACGTTCTATTGCATATCTTAACATTGTTCTTGGCATTTCTTTATAATGTTTTTTTAAGAAATTTTCTTCTATTTTTTGATCTTTTTTACCTACTTCTCTTAACATCCAGCCTACTGCTTTGTGGATTAAATCATGCTTGTTGTTTATTAATAATTCTGAAATATTTAACGTGTCTTCAAATTGATTTTCTTTTATGAATCTAAAAGTTGAAACTACTGCAATTCTTTTTTCCCATAAATTATTTGATTTTGCTAATCTATAAAGTACTGAACGCTTTTTATCTAATAAATAATCACCAATTATCTTATGACATGTTACATCTACTAAGTCCCAATTGTTTATGTTCTTTGTGTTCTTTAAATAAAAATTAAATATCTCTTCTTTATTTTCTAGATTTGATTTTTCATATTTATTTACCAATATTACTAAGGCAGTCATTCTATGTTCGTGGAATTTACTTTGCAATAACTCTTGTAACTCTTGTAAACTTATAGCATGGTATTTCTTGGCTAAAATTCTCTGCTGTGGCATTGTCAATCCTAAAAATAAATCTCCTTCACCATATTCTCCTTTTTTTGTTTTAAAAAATTTAGAATAGATTATTGCTTTTTCTGTGTTATTTAAAGCTTGAATTTCTGATTTTAGGTTATTTAACATTTTTACCTATGAATATTGTGTCTTTTTCACTGTCTATAATTTTAAATTTGAATTGTTTCAATAAATAAGTTTTAATTTCTTTATATTTATTTGCTTTCTTTAATAAAGTTATGACTATTTGTTTATTTTGTTTAAGAACACGTTTAATCTCCTTTATTGCTTTTTTATAATCTTTAAAATTATGAATTGCTGTAACACTTATTATTATATCAAAATAATTATTATCAAATGGTAAATTTTCTGCTGACGCTTGTATTAAATTGCTTTTTCCTTGCTTTATCATTTCTTTGCTTTGATCTATTCCAGTAGTTTTGCAAGTAAAAAAATTAGTAGAAATTCCTGTGCCGCAACCAACATCTAGTAATTTACTATTTTTAAAAACTTTTAAATATTTTTTAATAATATTCAATTTATTTAATTGTTCTTCTTTATGAAG
>CAYJSR010000016.1:0-12259 GCA_964373095.1 Candidatus Woesearchaeota archaeon | reverse complement strand
TTTATAAACTTTTACCAAGAATATTTTGGCTATAATTTATTTAGTAGATTTGAATAACCTTTAATATTTTTTATATCATATATCTCAATTATCTTCTCCTGACCCTCTTTTGTTTTTGATAATTCTTGAATAAACCTTAAAAATTTATCATACTGAGCATTTATAAAATCTGTTTGATGTTTTTTCCATTCTGGATTTGTCTTTATTATTTCAGCCCATCTTTCTATAAAATCTTCGTGAGTCTTGTCTCTCATTTTAGTCTTAACCTTTTTATCATTTTCTTTATCTCATTAATCTCATTCTCATCTATAATATTTTGGTAGACCTTTCTTAAATGTTTTGCGTCTTCTATATCTTTGGAGGATTTTAAGTATTCTTCTTTAAATGCAACATTCATATTTATAGAACCAAAATACAAATCTAAACCAGTTTGGGGCAGTTTTGTTTTTGTTTTTAATTGGTAGTTATCGAGCTCATCTATTGCAAACTTCACTTCCATCTCTGGCAGTGGCAGATCCTTATAGGTATACCTAATACTAAGTTTATCCCCAAGATAGGAATAAATTTCTTTAGGGTCGTCTGATTGCATACAAACAAAATCATTATTGATAAGTTCTTTATGTAACTCCCTGAATCCCTTTTTATCTATTGGTTTTATTATCATATCTATGTCTTCTGTGCCTCTAATTCTACCAGAAGATATAACTACAAATCCATCAAGCTTTTCTGTTTTTTATGTAATCAACCTGTTCTTTAGTTATTTTTATATATTCTGCATTTTCAATCTGAGAATCTATTAACTCTGCTTGTATTTTTGACCATTCTTCATCTTTGTTATCTTTAACAAAATTAGCCCATTTCTCTACAAAAAACATCCTTTGATTATCCATAGTTAAATTCCTCTAATACTAACTTAGTATAACTATCAATTAACTCTTTATTAATGTTTTTGAATACTATTTCTAGATGTCTTGCATCTTCTAAGTCTTTGTCTGATTTTAAAATTGCTTTTTTGTAAGCTATTTGATACTCTACAGGTGAAAAGAATAAGAAATCTCCATTGTAAAATACTTTTATTTTGTCTTTCAAGCTCATTTTTTGAGATGGTTTTTTTGCAATTTTTATTTCTAATCTAATTAAAGGCAAGCTTTTTCTCCACATATTAATTGATAAATTATCTTGCAAATATTCATGATATAAATCTTCTGGGTTTTCTATATTAAATTCATAACCTTTAGAAATTGCTTCATCATAAAATTTAAAGAATTTTTCAGGAATTATTTCATCTATAAACAAATCCACATCTTCTGTTGCTCTTGCCCTACCAAAAAATATTGAAACATAACCACTAATTAAAACATAATCAACATATTTTCCTAATATTGCTAATGCTTCTATAACAAATTGATCTAGTTTTGTGAGCTGTTTTTTTATATGTAATTCTTTATTCTTAACTTCAAATTCTACCATAACAAACCATTATTTTATACCTTTATATAATTTGTGTGTAAATTTTTAGAAATCTTCTAATGTCTTTTGTTTTTTAGATCTTTTACCTTCAGAATATTCCTTATATGTAGACCAAGATTTTCTAAATATCTCTTGATATTTATTCCAATTTTCTTTTAAAAACTTTTTAGTTTTAGGATCGCTTGGATAACCACTACCAAATTCTACTCCTAATTTTTTTTTAATTAATTCTATTTCTTTGTCTCTTGTAACTTTTGCAATTATAGATGCTGCTCCTACAATTAAAAAATTTGTGTCAGCTTTATGTTCACATTTTAATTCTGTTTTTACTGTTAATTTATTATGTATATATTCTGAGAATTTATTTATGTTTGTGCTTGGACAATCAACTATTATTTCATCAGGCTTTAAAGAATTAATAATTTCAGACATTTTATCTGCTTCTAACCAATTTAAATTTAAACCTTCTTTTGAAAGAACATAACTATCAACTTCTTGTGGTGAGATCTTGATTACTTTATAAGTTTTAAAAGTTTTTATTAATTTATTATAGATTAATTCTCTTTGATTTGGAGTTAATAATTTGGAATCTTTTACACCCAACCCTTTTAATTTATGGAGGTCTTTCTCATGAACCATAATTCCAGCTATTACCATTGGGCCGATGACTGGGCCACGGCCCGCATCATCGATACCGCAAATATTTGCCATTAGGATTTTAGTTTCTATTTGCTAATAAATGTTTCTAAGGCTGAAATTATTTAAATAAAAAAGCATATAAATTTTTTGTAATTTAATATTTTATGAAATGTTATGTACATCAAATAAATATCAAATCAAAAACGCCTGATGAATGATGTTTACCTAAAATAACTATTGATTATGCTATAATTTATTATTGAGGCATGTAAGGAGATTTTAATGTATACAGGCAGAAAAAGAAAAATGGCATAAAAATAATACCTGCTTAATTTTATTTGGTAAGTATTTTCTTAATATGCTAAAAATTATAGGATTAAGAAATTCGAAGAATGGAAACTAGCAAATAAAAATAATACTAAGATTAAAAAATTAATACAGAGGAATAGCGGGGGTTGGATTTGAACCAACGACCCAACCGTGCTAATGCAATTCGGGTATCGCAAAGAGTGCTTTACTCCTTATGAGCCTTCCGCAGTAAGACATTCGTCGTTACTTCGACGGACATTTAGTAAAAACCGTATTAATTAGTCTTTTCTCCTAGCTGTCCTACCCATATAGACTCAAGGTTCGCTACGATAGCAGCTTCTCCCCTTTCCTCTGCAAGAAACACAAATTTAAGAGTTATTATAAAGCTTTTGGAGATTATTTGGACATAAAAGTGCGAATCTTATAAAGCTTTTGGGGTAAATTTATTCTTAATTGGATAGGTTTAAAAGTTTTTTTCTTCGTTATTAGAACTATGAAAAATGGTGTTGATTTTAAAGAATTGAAAGAAATAGAAAAAAAGATTTTGAAAGGAATAAATCTTAATGATATTGTTTCTAGTGTAAAAATTGTTGTGGGTTTTGATATCGCTTATACGAATAAAAAGTATAATTGTGTTGTAGTTGTTTTTGATTTAGAGACTATGAAAGAAATTGAAACTAAGACTATTAGTGGTGAAGAGATTATTCCTTATTCTCCAAATATGGTTGCTTTCAGAGAGGGGCCTGCTATATTGGAAGCTTATAGATCTTTAGAAAATAAACCAGATGTTTTAATTATAAAAGGAAATGGATTTTTACATACCACAAAAATAGGATTAGCAAGTTATGTTGGTGTTTTGTTAAATAAACCTTGTATTGGCGTTGCTAAAGAATTAACTTATGGTAAACTTGAAGAGGATAAAATTATGTTTGATTTTAAAATTCGTGGAGTTGCAATAAGAACTAAAGAGTTTGCAAATCCAGTATATGTTACTCCAGGACATAATATTTCAATTGAAACATCTGTTGATATTGTTCGTAAGTTAATAGTTGAACCTTACAAAATGCCTTTACCTTTGCAGCTTGCACATAAATATGTAAATAAAATAAAGAAAGAAAATAAGTAATTACCATTTCAAATGTTTAGGTGATCTATTTCTTTTAAATGATATGAGAATACTTATTTTATATCTTGAATTGGTTGGGCTAAGGGATTTGCTGTTCCTCAAATTATTTCTATTGTTGATTTATCTTTTGAAAAAAACTGGCTCATAGTTAAAGTTAAAAGCTTTTCATATTTCTTTTTATTATGGAATTAGTTGAAAGACTATATGCGGAACAAGATACAGCTCATCTACAAAGAGCTTGGAATAAATTACCTTTTATAAGTCCAAACTTTAGTTATTTAAGAACACCTGCCACCAGAAACTTTTTATCTGATGATGACAGAAGATATCCAGTAGCTTCCTTTAGGTTTTCTTTATTTCCTGATGAGTCTGATGATGAAGTAAATTATAATACCAGGTTGTGTATGAATAGGGGAATACAAGCAATTAATTCTTTATCTAATAAATATTTAGATGATGAGACGAGACGCATATTTGATTTGGAAGAAGTATCAGAACCTCTAGATCTTTTTGAGTTTGTTAAAGAAGCTTATGAAATCTGGCGAAATGGTACTATTGCTGTGAGGCGTGTAGTTCCTGAACTTAGAGCCAAGGCTTATGCATCAATGAGAGCACTAGAACTGGGTTATAGAACCGCAACAATTGATGGTGCTCCAGAAGTGCAGAATTCTCTTACATACTTTGATCAAGCAATAGAAAAATTAGAAAGAATACTTAACTTTAAAAATCCAGAGCGATTTGATAGTGACTGTTTAAATGGGCCAACGACAGAGTGGATGACTGCTGCTGAGGTAAAAGTTTATTCAAAAGATGAAACTAAACCTATGCCCTCTAGATTAAAATATTTAGAAAATGGTAAGATAAAACATTCTTCCATTCTTATGAAAATATATTCCGGTCTAGAATACCCTAGTGAAATTAGAGATTACATAGGCACTGAACTTGTTGTTGAAAATGATTCTGCAAGAAACAGATTAATCAACTATCTTGGAAGAGAAACAAGACCTGGTGGAACATTTGAAGGTTTTAAAGATACAACTCAAGGAGTTAGACTTAACAGTTCATCTAGTAATAGTTTTGGTGTGAAGAAATTCTTCCTGCGTATCCCAGCAAGATTAAAACACCCAATAGTGCACAGTACTGGAACAATAATGTATGAGATAGTTCCCGTAGAAATGCAGATCTTGACATTGACAGACGCTAAGAAAAGAGATGATATTACAGAGATTACTCATTTTGAATATAAAAGAAAACAATTTATGAGAATATTCCCGATATTGTTCCCGAGAGAAATATATTCTCCTTTAATTCAAAAAAAATAAATGAGAATTTAGTGAGCTCTTAAGTTAGCGTCATGTATATAAAAAAATTTGCTTAATTATTAAATGACTTCTTTGACTGTCTAGATAGATATCTTGAAATAAGAATTGTTTAATTTTTATAATAAATGGGGATTATCTACTGAAGAAATAACTTACCATTTTAAATGTTTAGGTGATCTTTTCTTCTTTTTTATAATAAAATAAAGAATGATTATTACGACAACTATCAAGAATAATATTAATACCCAAAAATTACTTCCTGTACTCTTTTCAGGTGTAGTTGTTTCATTAGTCTCACTAGTTTGTTGAACTACAACAGGAACAACTGCAAATTTATTTCCAATTGCAAAATAACTAAATCCAGGAGTTTCAGCTGTGAAAGAAACACTTGTCGCATCGTCACTTGTGACTGAGGTCATTAATTCTGCCCATTCATTATTATCTAATCTAAATAATCTTATATCACTCTTATCTAAATTATTCTCAGTTAACCATTTCTTTGTAACTTTAAATTTAACTTTAGCAGTTCCATCTATATCTGAATTTTCAAAATTAGTTTTATCTATTTTTAAATATTGGTAAACTTTAGTTGTAATTGGTGTGGTTATTTCTGAAGCAATTGCTAAAGAAACACTTAATTTAACATTTAATAATTGTTTTAATGTAATAAAGGTTATTGCACTAACAGGGATATTATCTTGATTAAATGTAAATTTAGCTTCACTTCCAGAGGATAATTTTTCTATAATACTTTCTACTTTTTTTATTGGTGTTTGAACTGATGCACCACCGCTGCTACTTGAAGAACTTGATGATCCAGAACTACAATCACTACAAGTTATTGTTGTTGTAGAACTGTCTGTCTTTGTTGCAGTTCCAATTGGATTACTTGTAGCTTGAGCAGAGACAGTATAAACACAATTTGAATTACCCATTGTAACTGTCCAAGTATATGAAGCTGTTTGTCCATCTGCAAGTCCTGAATTAGAAGATGATGTTTCTTGGCTGCCAATACTGCAACCACCACTATTTACTGAAAAACTTAGAGTTACATCAACATTACCACCTACAATAGCTTGTGTGGCAACGTCAAAAGTATTGCTGTTTGTAGTACTTGTAGTTGTAGGATTATCTGTAATTGCTACATCAATTACATTTACAGTTATACCTTCATCTGCCACAAAAGTGTCTAGAAAATCGTCAAGCATTATTCTTGCAAAACCATTGTCTCCAGTTTTTGTACCTTTTAAACCTGTGAATGTTAATTGAGTTGAAGCACCAGAATTTATATTTACATTTACAGTTTTAGGATAACTTGTAGATTCTAACCAATTAGTTGCGTCTGGATATAATGTTGCTGTGTTTAGTGTTCCAGTTGAATCTCCTGTGTTCTGAACTGTTGCAGTACAGATAAATTGATCATTTATTCTAACTTCGTTTGGACTACAAGAAAATGCAGTTACTTCTAAATTTGCTGCAGCTTGAACGCTTGGTAATAATATTGCTAATATCAATAAGAGGCAAATTATTTTGTAATTTAAATTGCGTTTGTTCATTAGCCTAAAGCTCCTGGATCATAAAACGGGTTAAATGGAAACCAGCCATCTCCTGAATTTCCATTTTGATCTGATGCTGTAAGTGTTAGATAATGCCAATCACCCCAACTACCTGAACCCCAGGTTCCATTATTTGGACAAATTTCAAATTCAGAACTTCCTTCAAAACTTGTTGGTGTATAATTTGTATATGTAATTATCCTATTGCCAGAACCAGACCAAATATTTTCTTTTACACTTGTTAAATTAAATATTCCTTCAAGAGGAGTTATACTGTTCCAGTCTGGTTCTGCTATAGTTATATTCCCAGTTACACATAAATTTGAATTAATACTATAAGAACTTGGAAATCCTACTCTGAATGGTCTTGCTTCAAACCATAACCAACCAGTTGAAGTATCGCCTGTTTCATCTTGAAGAGTAAGTTCTCCCCAATAATAACCTGAACTCCAAGATCCATCATTGTTAGTTATATTCAAGATTACTGAACCATTTATTGTGTCCCCGTCTCCACCAATTACTGAAATATTAAAATCTTCAGGATAATTAAGTTCTAAACTTCTAAATGTTGTTGTATCCCATCTTCTAAGATTTGCACTAGCTATTGTTGTGTTTATGTAATCACTTGCATTATATACAGTGGAATACCAACCATTTTTCTGGCTCTTTAAAGATTTAACGTTGAAGTACATTGGTTCATTATTTTTTATTGCTGATTTCCAGCCTTCACCTGTTTCATTTGTTGGTTGCACTTCAACATAGAATGTAATAGTATTAAACCAACCTGAACCTGTTTCTGTATTATTTACATTTAAGATAACTTGCCAATAACCTTTACCCCAGCTTCCAGTTGTAGTATTCAATGAAATTAGATAACTATTATTAATATTTTCACTTAAATACCATCCACTAGATTCACTTACAGTAATACTTGACGCAGAATAATCTTCAGGATCTAAATCTTTACATGGCCATTGTCTACAATCTTTTATTTTTTTGACGCTAATTGTAACTGGACCACCTAATGAATTTCCAGCTGTACCCCATTCTCCTGCATTATTAATCATAACATATAAACTTAGATTTTCTTTTGAATTTATATTGTAAACTGAGGAACAAGTTCCTGAATCATCACATACGACTGGAGAAGCATAAACTTCCCAATTTTTCACTTCAAACCAGACAGAACCATAATCTACATTTTCATCTGAATCTACTCCTCTTAATATTGCTCTATAATAACTTGGTTGCCATTGGCCGCCTGGAGCATTAGATGGAGATAATGAGATGTTTCCTTGACCATTTGTTACGATTACATTATCTAATGAATCTAAATCATAATCATATGTTATTGGCGGCCATATTCCTTCACCATCTCTTCCCATATATTCAATTTTTTCTATTGTTACAGTTCCGTTAAGGCCTGCTGAACCATAATTTAACCACCAATTACTATTTGCATTGTACATTTGAATTGTTAAGTTAATACTGCCATCTGGTTTATTACGCCAGTTTTGTGTATAAGCATATAAATAAAATTCCCTTGCTTCAAAACCACCATAAGCAGTATCTGATTTACCATCTTGGCCTATAATATTAAATTTTACACCATAACTTCCACCTTCCCAGTTATCTTCTGGCTGTATTGTGCAACTATAACCACCACTATTATCATTAGCAAGGCAACCTGATGAAGAATCTAAATCAATTGTTCTTCCTGTTAATATATTAACAACATTTTCTATTGTAATTGTTGCGTTAGTTACTACTTGTTTTAATGAAGATTGGTCCATACATGCAAAACCCATTCCATATCCCATTGCAGATGTTCCTTCGTATGCGCTTGCTCTTCCAGCTTGATTGTTTGCTTGGGTAACTCTTAATTCAAAGTATACTGTATCTTCTGAACTGAATTGATATACATAATTAACTCCACTAAGATTTAAACTATCTTTAGGTGATGCACAAACATCATATGGATTTACATTGAATCTTACTGATGTAGCAGCACTATTATCCTCTGCAGAAACATAAACATTGTATGTTCCTCCTGCAGCTGGAGTATCTAATTTTAATTGCTGTGTTATGCTGTCCCAAGCCCATTCTAAATCATTATTTGTTGTATTCACAGAATCAAAATCTGCTACTTCAGTATAAGTTGTTTCAGAACCAGTCATATAAACTACTGATATAACATGTGCTGTTGTGAGATTAACATCACCAGTTAAATTTTTAGCTGATAATTGTAAGTAAACGTAATCATTTGCACCAAATAATTCTTTTAAATTTCCATCTTTATCTGTTGTTTGGGCAAAAATTGCTAGATTAATAACATTTATTCTTCTTTTAGATATTTGTGTTTCACCATTATAAATTATACTTGTATGTATGTAATACTTGCCTGCGTCTGATGGTGAGGTAAGACTAAATTCATAACAACCATTTAAACCACAACTTAAATTAAATGTTGCGTTTGCTATCTCTAATTCGTTGTTAAACTTATCAAGTAATGAAATATTTATTGAATCCATATCCAAATCTGAGATTATAGAACCATTAGATCTCCAAGTAGGGTATAATTCTAGGTTTAATAATTCTCCAGGATATGCACTGTATTCGTATTCAAAGCCAGAATCAGTAGATTTTTTCTTGATTATTAAATCCCAATTTTTTACTTCAAATGAAGTGAATGCTGATACTGTGCCTCCTGTAGATTTAGTTACGTTAACTTCAACGTAATATGGGCCTTCTGGAAATGTTAAAGCATCTAATGTTAATGTGAAAGTATTTGTATAAGAATTAGCGTTACTTAATATTGATGAGAGTTCTATTGTAGATATTGCAGAACCAGAGCTATCTTTTATGACTCCTGAAAAAGTATATGTTTCAGATGTGCTGCTTGTTATTACATTTACTTGTACTGAAGCTTGTTCTTCACTACTAAACGAATATTTAAAAGATTCACCTAATTCATCTTTCATCCAAAGATTTACTTCAAATCTTTTAACTTCAAACCTAGTATATGCTGCAAAATCATTTACTTCAATAATATATTCTCCATAAGTTGGAGCACTTATTGTTTCTGTACACTTGCCTGTTTCGTCTGTTGTGCATGCAAGAGTTTCTAATATCTCATTATCAGAATCTCTTACTGTAGCTGTTAAAACAACACCTGAAGTATAAGTAATACTATCTCCTACTTCTTTAACTGCCTCTACTAAAATATTTACTGTGTCATCTGGAGAATAAGTTGAACTATCTGTGCTAACTTTTATTTTATCTAAATTTAGATTAGTGACGTAGATATAAGCTTGAGCTGACCATTCAACACTATCAGAATCTGTATACTCTGCTAAGATATAATAATTTCCTTCAGATGATGGTGTAGATACTAAAGTTGCTTCTAAATAAAAATTACTTTGTGAGAAAAATTCTCCATTCTCATCTGTAATTAATTCATAAGAAGAAATAAGTTCATTTGTTGTTGAGTCAAAAATGTTGATGTTTATTGTTCCGTTTTCTAATGGGATTGTTTCATCATTAGTTGAGTTAGTTAATAACCCTCTTAATTCTATTGGAGAATCTGCTTGATATACTGTTGCTGCAGTTATAAAATCTAAATTATAGGAATCAGCAAAGACAGAAGGCAGTAATAAAAAAATACTTATGATCAAAAATACCCCTATTTTTTTATTTAATCCCATCAATGTGCTTTTAATACTTAAACTTGTATATAAAATGTTCGTTTTATTTTCAATAGATATATAAAATTTGAGAATCTTTTATTTCTATGGAAAAATATGTCAGATATAAATTAAATAATTCTTTATCTACTTCAAACATAGAAATTAGGGATATTTTAAAAGCTTGGTTTGCTGTTTCATTGGCTTTTGGAATTGTTCTTGGAGGATTAACTATTAATTTCTTTTCTTCTTTTGTTATTGCTGCTGTTGCAGTTGGTTTAGGATTCTTACTTCATGAATTAAGTCATAAATTTTTTGCACAGAGATATGGGTATCAAGCAGAATTCAGAAGCTTTGATCAAATGTTATTTTTAGCAATATTAATGAGCTTTTTTGGATTTGTTTTTGCTGCACCTGGTGCTGTAATGATTTTTAGTAGAGTAAATGACAAAAAAAAGAATGGAATTATTTCTGTTGCTGGACCTTTAATGAATCTATTTCTAGCTTTAATATTCTTATTATTAGGTTTTGCAATAAATGTTTCTGGTTTAATTGGTGAAATAATAAAATATGGTTATTTAATAAATTCTTGGCTTGCTTTATTTAATATGATTCCTTTTTGGATCTTTGATGGAGCAAAGATATTTAAATGGAATAAACTTGTTTATTTTACAGTATTAATTATTAGTTTAGTGTTGGTGTTTGTGATATGAGGAAATTAATTTGGGATGGAAAAAGAATATAACTTTTTTATTAGCTGGTTATCTTGGATCTTTGGCAGTGCAGCATATACAGAGACACTATTCTAAAAGTATTAAAAATCTTTATGAACATATTGCATCAATGGATTATGATAATGATGGAACTACTACTTTAACTGAAGTACATGCCTGGTGTGAAAGAAATTTTCCAGATTATGGTTATAGCTATCTTTTTCCAAATGAGAGAAAACTCCAGATATGCCCTATCCCAGATGATGGACTTAATCAATTAGAAAGAAAGATAAATATTAGTAGTGATGATATATAATATGGCAATGAAAATAATTACTAAGAAAAATACAAAATCTATTTTAGAAAAAGCAAATAATTTTTTAACTGGTGGATTAAACAAATTTATTTAGCCTTTCGTTGTTTGATGTTTGTAAAATAATGACTTCTATATTTATCTGTTAATACTGAACCTTTAGGGTGGATAACAACTCTTCCTGGATCACACATAACCATGAGTGTATGTTCTCTTTCTCCTTTTTGTAAATGTCTGACATAGGAACCTGTACGATCAACAATTTTTTGTAAACCATAAACATCTGGTACAGAAATAAAACTACTTTTTGGTAATTCTGGAATTGGTTTAGTTTGTATTACTAAGTGACACCATCTTGGGTCATCATCTATATTCACAACCATCTTTTCAGGATTAAATCTTAAATACCAATTTGTGCCATCACTCTTTGGCCCTATAGATTCATACCAAGCTAAAGATAAAATATCTTCAAATTTATAAACTGCTGAAAATCTATCTAAAGAAGCAGAAGGAGTATAATCTACAATCAAGTATCTTCCGATTCCAGACAAATATTCTAATGTTTTTTTTATTCCTTGTTTATCATTGACTACCCCTTTTCTTTCTTCAGCACTAAATATCTCAATTAGTTTTTTTCTAAATTCTAGTACTGCTTCTTCTTGAAATCTTGTTAATTCTGACATATATTAAACAAATTAGAAATTAATTTAAATCTTACTACATAAGATAATTCTGTCTTTTATATCAAATTTTATACCTAAAAATTCTTCTATTATTTTTATATTTGATTTCATATGTTCAGTAACTTTAGAGACCTTAATCTTACCTTTCCCTTTTATTCCCATATAAATTAATAATTGATCTGCTGTAAAATGGTCTGTGGATACTCCATGTTTCATCTCTTCTAATAATTTTGATGCGCATTCTTTTCCTATATCTTCTGCTTTTTTAGTTTTCTCACCTAAAATAGTCATTCCTACTTTGTTATTATTATAATAATAATTAGAATGTAAATAACAACCAGTATCTAAAGTTTCAACATATTTCTCTTCTATCTTTAATTTATTTTTAATTGGAAAATTTAATTTAAACCCATCAATCATTCTCTTAGCAACATTTTTACTTTCT
>CAYJSR010000015.1:10789-12384 GCA_964373095.1 Candidatus Woesearchaeota archaeon | reverse complement strand
TATTTGACCAAGTAACCAATGTAGCATGTCTACCTGGAATCCAAAAGGCAGCTTTATGCATGCCTGATGGCCATTGGGGCTATGGCTTTCCAATTGGTGGAGTTGCTGCAATGGATGCTGAGAACGGAGTAATTTCTCCTGGCGGAATAGGCTTTGATATAAATTGCATTGCAGGTAATTCTAAAATAATAAGTCCCTATGGTAATTATATAATAATTGAAGACTATCTAAAATATAAAAATTTTTCTACAGCTTCAATAAATTTTAAGAATAATTCTCAGATTTCTACAAAACCTGTATTATTTATGAAAAAAGAAGGAGAAAATAATATTTTTAGATTAAAAACTAAAAGTGGACAAGAAATAATAGCTAGTGGGGATCATCCATTTTATACCAATAAAGGAATGGTTAAATTAGAAAAATTAAATAAGGTTAGTCATAATATTGCAATTAATCCATTTGATGGTGTTGAATATAAATTTAATGAAGATAAAGTAATTTTAAATGAAGAAGATATAGTAAAAATTTCAAAGGATCACAAAAATATTGTAGAAACATTAAAGGAAAAAAATTTATTGCCTTTAACTTTAAATTCAGAAAAATTACCTATATTAACAAAACTTGTCGGTTTCTTAACCGGTGATGGTTGGTTAGGTTATTATTATAATAAAGAGAGAGAACAAAATGTTTGGGCATCAAAGGTCATTGGCCAGAAAGAAGATCTTTTAAAAGTTTCAGAAGATATAAAGATACTTGGGTTTGAAGCAAATCATATTTCCACAAAAAAATATAAGAGCGAAATTAAGAATATTGATGGGACTAAAAGGAAGATTGATGGAGAATCAACACAATTGGCCATTCCTAGTCAGGCATTATCAATACTTTTACATGCATTGGGTGTTCCTAAAGGCAATAAATCAAGAGAGAAAACCTTTGTTCCTCAATGGATAAAAGACTCACCATTATGGATTAAGAGATTATATCTCTCAGGTTTGTTTGGTGCAGAAATGAGTTCTCCATTGCAGGCCAAAGATGAGAAATATAGGTTTAAAGAACCATCATTTAGCCAGAATAAAATTATTTCTTTAAAAGAAAATTTAATGAATTTCATTTTAGACGTTAAAGAATTAATTAAAGAGTTTAATATAGAAACTACTAAAATTTATATTGGAAAGGGTGTTATAAATAAATTCGGCGAAGAAACAACAAAAAGAATATTAAAAATTTCTACAAAAGCTGAAAATTTAATTAGATTATGGGGGCAAATAGGATTTGAATATTCTCATAAAAAGAAAAAGTTATCTTTACTATCTTTACAATATCTAAAATTAAAAGTAGCTTCATTAAATAAAACTGAAATAATAATTGAAAATGCAATAATACTCAGAAATAATGGAATATCAAAATCAAAGATATCAGAATATACTCATGAGAATAACATCAGCAAATATCAAATTAGTTCTGCAAGAAATAAAAATTATGTTAGGAACCAAATACCAAAAGCATTTCCTTCATTTAACGAGTTTATAATAAAATATGGATTAAAAGATGGTGCAGACTTTGTTTGGGATGAAATAGACTCAATAGAAAAATTA
>CAYJSR010000015.1:0-10779 GCA_964373095.1 Candidatus Woesearchaeota archaeon | reverse complement strand
TAAATAAAAATAACAATACATTATCTAAATTAGTTATAGAGCTAACTTCTTTTAAAGAATTTTCTCAGAAATATGTAGCTTGTGAATGGGTTATATTAGATGAAATTAGAAGTATAGAACTGATAGATTATTCTGGATTAGTTTATGATTTTACAATTAACCATGAAGATCATAATTTTATAGCAAATAATTTTGTAATTTCGAATTGCGGTATGCGTTTATTAACAACAAATCTCACGTTCAAAGAAGTTCAACCTAAGATAAAAGAACTAGTAGATACTTTATTTAAAACAGTTCCATCTGGTGTAGGTTGTAAAGGTTTTGTTGCATTAAATAATAAACAATTCGATGAAATAATGGAACAAGGCGTTAAGTGGTGTGTTGATAATGGTTATGGTTGGAAAGAAGATTTAGAAAGAATAGAAAGTAATGGAAAAATAGAATGGGCAGATTCTAGTAAAGTTTCTAGCAAAGCAAAACAAAGGGGAATTAATCAGCTAGGAACATTAGGTTCAGGAAATCATTATTTAGAAATTCAACATGTAAAAAAAGAAAATATTATAGATGAGAAATTAGCAAAAAGATTCGGAATCTTTCCAGATCAGATTGTAATAATGTTTCACTGTGGTAGTCGTGGTTTTGGTCATCAGATTGCAACAGATTATCTAAAAATATTTGAAGGGGCAATGAAAAAATATAACATTCAAGTTAATGATAAAGAATTATCCTGCGCCCCATTTTCTAGTCCAGAAGGTCAAGATTATTACAAAGCAATGGCTTGTGCAGCCAATATGGCCTTTGCAAATCGTCAAGTAATAATGCATAGAATAAGAGAAGCATTTGAAACAGTATTCAAGAAAAAAGCTGAAGATATGGAAATGCATTGCGTTTACGATGTAGCCCATAATTTAGCAAGATTACAAGAATTTAAAGTTGATGGTAAAATAAAAAAGTTAATAGTTCATAGAAAAGGTGCAACTCTTTGTCAAGGTCCAGGAAATCCAGAAGTTTCTAAACTATATAGAGATATTGGTTCTCCAGTTATTATAGGTGGAAGTATGGAAACGGGTTCTTATCTTTTAGTTGGCACAAAAAAAGCAGATCAAGAAACATTTTCTAGTACTGCTCATGGTTCTGGAAGAACAATGTCAAGACATCAAGCTAAAGCTGAATTTAGAGGAGATAAATTGCAAAAAGATATGGAATCAAGAGGCATTTATGTTAGGTCTGGTTCAATGTCAGGATTAGCAGAAGAAGCGGGAGCAGCATATAAAGAAATCAATGAGGTTATTGATGCTTTATCTAAATCTGGAATTAGTAAGCCAGTGACAAAATTAATTCCTATAGGAAATCTGAAGGGGACCTCTAGTTTACTTTTAACCTACTTTGGACTTCTTCTTTTATTTGTTGCCTTAGTTTTAGCACATCTTCTTTGATGTCTTGCCAATAAATTAAGCCTCTTCTATTAATATCAAAAATTAAATTCTTTTTAGCTATTTTTTCAGGATGTCTAATTGGTATCGCGTTTAGCAATTGTAGAACTTGTTGTTTACTTCCAACTTCAATAACGTAATAATCTTTATTATAAGTTATTTTTTTACCTTGATTATAACTAAAATCTCCTTTCTTATGGTTTCTATGGATAGAGGGGCTATATCCTAGATTTTCTAATCTCTTCTTTATTTCTTTTAATAAATTTAAATTTTCTCCACAGAATTTTATAACAAATTGAAAGTATTTTTCCGATCTCTTTATAGTTATACAACCATCTGAGTCTATATATCCTGCAAAATAATGAAAGAGATTCTTATGCCATACCCACTCTGGAATTTTATCACATTTATAATCAAACAAAAAGGAAAAACTCTCTAAATCAAGGTACACACTACACCTAAACTCTTTATTTTTATTGATTTTAGAGCTAAATACCCCATACTTTCCAAAAGTTGTTTGTAATAATTGCACGAATCCAGGGTGGGTTGTATGTGTTATGAGTTTTAAGGTATAATTAGATTTTTTAACTGGTGTTAAATCCCCACTAACTAACCCAAAGATATAGGCTTTTTCTTGTGGTGCCAGGTTAAATTTACTTTTTTCTTTTATATAACCCACAGAAATTTGAGATTCTCTACTGTTTCTAACATAAATTCCATTTTCTTGGAGAATTTTCTGAACAGTTTTCTTATTTGATATAAATAATTTGGCTATTTTTCTTAACGATAGTCCTTTGTTTGTATAAAGATTAATTATTTCTTTTATAGGTAAATGTTTTCTATTTGATATTTTTATAGCTTCAGAATTACTTCTCATAATATTTAATTTCTTTATTTTTCTCCTGTAAATCTCAAGAGATAAAATAATAAAATATTTATTTTTAATGATCTCTCTAATTTCTTTTGTGGATTTTCCACTAATATAGAGCCCCCCAATCTCTTTAATGTAGGGATCTAATTTACTTGAATATTTTAAAGGCATGATTTATATACTATTTAATTTTTTATTAATACTGGCCTGATTTTTCCGGAAATTATTTCAGTTTTGTAGTAAAAATAAAACAAGGTGCGCACCTTGCCTTACTTTATTCTATTTCTGAGGCAAAGGATCTAGCCTAACAGTTATGTCTACATCATAATCTCTGCTAAGAGCGTGTCCATGTCTTAATGCACAAAACTCTTCTACTGCCGTTTTATCCTTCTCTTTTTTTAGATTGTCCCTATAACTCAATAAGTCTCTAGCAGCGCAGTTCCAAGCATCTGCATGGTAATCACTGCCCCTATAAGCTTCAGCTTCTAAAGCAAGATACAGTATTACTGCAACATGTGCACCTTCTCTTTCAGCTGCCTCAGCTTTTTTTATGTAGTTTGACATAGTTTATCCCTCCATTTCGAGTTTTCTATAATGATGGAATAGAAAGTATATAAATATTTCGATTTTTCTAGTATAATAGAAAGATAAGACTTTTATAGGAATATCAAATAAAATATCTATGCATCCTTTACCTCCACATTTGTTTGATGAAATAGTACATAAAGCTTTAGCTAGTGATTTACGTAGAGATATTTTAGTTAGTCTCTCTAAAGGCGAAAAATATCTTTCAGAATTAGCAAAGGAAATTAAAAGAAAACCACAAACTGTAGATTTTCATTTAAAACTATTGGAAGAGATAGGTCTTATTGAAGGGGAATGGAAAGAGGGCAGAAAAACCTATAGAATAAAGGATAAAAAAATAATCGAATTTTTACAAGAGAGAAAATCAATACCTGCAGAATACAGACCAAAACCGCCCCATGAAATAATTCTAGATATGTGGCAGGATATGAAAAAAAGATTAGATAAAATAGAAAGACAATTAAAAGAACTTAATAAAAGGAGATAATCAATTAACAACCTTTATAAAACTTTATTCTAATCTAAATCTATGATCAACTCAAAACCAAGATCAATATTTAATAGATTAAGAAAAGCAGGCAGTTAATTATAATTATACTTCTATAGATTTAATATAAAATATTAAGGAGTTTAAAATGAATAAAATACAATCATACAAAGATCAAAAACGGTATCAAGTAAAACAAAACGCAGACGTAGAACATTTACCAAAAGTAAAAGGCTACAATTTCGAAGAAGAATTTAATTTTTATAAGTTAATGGAAAGTTTAAAGACAACAGGTTTTCAAGCAACTAACTTAGGTCAGGCAATTGAAGTAGTTAACATGATGAGAAGAGATAAAGCAACAATATTCTTAGGTTATACTTCAAATATGATTTCTAGCGGAGTAAGAGAAGTAATAAAATATTTAGTTAAAAATAAAAAAATTCAAGTTTTAGTTACTTCAGCAGGCGGAATAGAAGAAGATATAATAAAATGTTTAAAGCCATTTGCAATAGGTGCTTTCAATGTTCCAGGTAGAGTTTTATATGAAGATGGAATTAACAGAACAGGAAACATTTTTGTTCCAAATGATAGATTTCATTATTTTGAAGTTTTTATAAATCCATTCTTAGAAAGAATATACAAAGAACAAAAAGAAGGAAAAATACATAATCCTTCAGACATAGCTAGAGAATTAGGAAAAGAAATAAACAACGAAGAATCAGTTTTATATTGGGCTTATAAGAATAACATTCCAGTATTTTGCCATGCATTATTAGACGGTTCTTTCGGAGACTTAATTTATTTCATGAAACAAAGACACCCAGATTTTCAGATAGATATCACAGAAGATACAAAAAGAATAGTAAATTTAGCTTTGAACGCAGATAAAACAGGAGTAATTATTCTAGGTGGCGGAACTCAAAAACATTATATCTTAAATGCAAACATTTTCAGAGATGGAGCAGATTATGCAGTTTACATAAATACAGGAGAAGAATATGATGGTTCTGATTCAGGTGCTAAAATAGATGAAGCAATGACTTGGGGAAAAGTGAAAGTAAATGCTCCAAATATAAAGATACATGGAGATGCAACTCTAATATTTCCTTTGTTAGTTGCGAGTACGTTTGCAAAGAAAGATATTACTTTATAGTGATAACCAAATGATAAGATTTAAATACATTGTAATTTTACCAAAATAAGCTAAAAATTAGCTAGAGAAAATAAAATGAAAAACGAATCATATGCAACAATACAATTTCAAAGAGCCGCTAGAGTTTTACAACCCTTTGAAGGTGCAAATAATCAAGTAATGCAAAGATTACTATCAGGAAAAGAAGATGGAATCAAAGTTGATTTTACAAGACTTCCAATAACAACTAAACAATTAGCACAAGCTCGTTTAGGAAGTTTAGAAGGAACAAACGAAGCAGATCAAAAATATTTTAGAAGCGTTTATGTTGATACAAGTACAGCAGTGCTTCCAAATCCTAGAGATGATGATGTTAAATTTGATCGTGAATATTCTTTAGTTTATAGTTTAACACCAAAAATAAAACTTGTAGGAGGTAATCTACGAATAACTCGAGCGCAATATGATTCAAGCACAGGATTTCATTTAAACAAATCTGATGCTAATGAATTAAGAGACAACCCATATGCTCTACCAAATATTAGAAGAGCTTTCTGGGAAGATCAACTTGAAGGTGATACTCAATTAACTAAAGATTATATAATATATGTAGAAAAGAAAACTGGAATGAAATTTGAGAATATTATGGGTTTACGGTTGCCTCAAAGCAAAGGATTGCGTCTGTTGAACGTTGATCGTGTTGGTGACTCCAAGTCTGATGCGAATAGCAGGTGTGATCTAGATTGTACTTTTGGTCGTCTAGTCGGGTATGTGGCGGAGCCACAGTTAGTCGCAAAAAAAACAGGAATACCTTTAGAAAAATTAGTTTAAACTAAAGTACTAAATCCAAACTCTTTTATATTCTTTATTTTATATTATCTCTGTCCCGACTATTTTAATATAAATCAAAATCTAAAATATATTTAAATAGGAGCGTAAATAAATAAAGTTATGATTGATAATAAAAATACTCAGATATTTCAAGGAATAGTAATTGGATTATTAATAACAATTGTATTTTTTCTTATATTCAATACTCTTAATTCAAAACAAAACACAATATCAATAGATTCAAATAGTTCAGTAGACAAAAGTACAATTTCAGTTTCAGGAAATTATGAAACAAATATACAACCAGATCAATCAGAATTATTAATTACAATTACATCAAAAGACAAAGATTCAATTAAAGCCCAAACAGATAACACAGATGTAACTACAAGAGTAATAAATGCATTAAAAGATAAAGGGTTAAATAAAGATAATATTGAGACTTTAAATTATAGAATAGAATTACTAAGAGAATGGGATCCAAATACGCAAGGATATAAAGAAGATGGAATTCAAGTAATCAACTCAATAAAAGTTACAATAAAAGATTTAACAAAAATAAGTTCAATAATAGACGCAGCAACTCATGTCGAAAGTACACCAATTACAATAATATCAATAGATAATCTAGCATTTACCCTATCTAAAGATAAACAAAGACAACTAAACGAAGAATTATTAGCAAAAGCATCTAAAAATGCAAAGAAAAAAGCAAATTCAATAGCTGATTCATTAGGAGTTTCAATAATTAGAGTTATTTCAGTTTCAGAAGGTTCAGTTTATACACCATATTATTTTGAAAGAACAATGTTAGCTTCAGCAGAATTAAAAACAACACCAATAAATCCAAGTTTAGTAAGTGCAAACGCAAATGTTAACATTGTATTTGAAATAAATTAATTTTTTAATATTAACTTATGTTCAAAAATGAAAAGATATATAAATAATATCTGTTCTAAAATATATGAATAATCATTAAAAAAAAGAAGAGGTGAAATTATTAATGGCAGCTAAAAAGAAATCAGCTAAGAAGAAGAGACGTTAAGATTGTAATTTTATAAATTCTTAACTTTTTTCTTTATTTTTTAATTAAACAATTACATAAGAATGATAGTAATAATAGAAAACTTTCTTAAATCATTATTCAATAAAATTTTAACAGTAGTAAGCTTTAAAAACTTTTTCTAATGATATTTAGATTTATGGCATTAACAAAACAAAGCGCATCATTAGCAACCGTAGGCATTGCATGTTTGGGATATCAACTTCTTTCAAAATATATGGAATCAAGAGGTTATGGTGATGTTTTAGTTTATTTAACAGATGGTACTGTTCCTTTTTATATTTCTAGAGCAGTAGATAAAGGTATTACTTTAGTTGAAATAGCTGCAGGTATAGGCTTAGTCTATCAAGGGTTAACAGGTAAATTATTAGAAAAATAATTAAGCTTCAACTATTAATTGTCCTTCCATACCCAATTGTTTATGGTTTCCAACAGTACAAACAATATTAAAAATTCCTTCTTTATCAGCAGTAAATTCAACACTTTGCTCTTCACCACTAGAAAGAACTTTTGTTTTAATATTTAATTCATCAATAATCAAATTATGTCCAACATCATCTGAAATAAAATTAATCTTAACATGATCTCCTTTATTAACTCTAATTTCAGAAGGATCAAATTTAAAGCTAGAACCATGTATGGTAAATTCTTTTACATTAGCATTTGAAACATTATTAGTTTGTATCTTATTTGGAGCAGTAATATTACTATTACTTGTGCAAGCAACTAATAATAAAACTACAAGGATAAATAAAATTAATATTTCTTTTTTCATATTATAATCTATAACTTAGTCTTTAAATATCTTATTAAAGTTTAGTCATAATCCAAATAAACATTTCTCCCTTTAAGATGTTTAATTATAGAAATTGCAGCATTGCAACCCTGTCCAGCACTAACAACTGCTTGAGCATTACTTCCAGTACAGTCTCCAGCAGCCCAAACACCTTTAATATTAGTTTTACATTCATTATCAACTTTAAGATTTGTATCAACTAATTCCAAACCTAACCTATTTGCAAAACTTACAGCTGAAGTAGATCCCAAAGCAATAAAAACACCATCGAATTTTTCTCTTTCTTGATTATCAAATAATACATATTCTAAAAAATCATTTGAATTTGATTTTAATTCTACAATTCTCTCATTTCTAATATTAATTTTATTTTTCTGTAATTCTCTTAACAAAACATTTGTAATTTCTGGTTTCCTTCCATTAGTAAATATAGTTATATCTTTAGTGTAAGTTAATAATTCTAAAGCTTCTGCAGCAGCTAAATTCTTACTACCTACAACTGCTACTTTTTTATCTTTAAAAAATAAACCATCACAAGTAACACAATAACTAACTCCTTTTCCAGTTAGTTCCTTCTCATTTTTCAAATTGCTCATCTTGTAAGCTTTTCCTGAAGTAATTATTAAAGTTTTAGAACTAAATTCTTTTTTTGTATCAGTTAAAACTTTAAAATCTTTCATATTCCAAGAATTTATTATTTCTTCATCTAAAAATTCAGCTCCGAATCTTTTAGCTTGAGCTATAAATTCTTCAATTATAAAAGCTCCAGAAACATCTTTAGAAAAACCAGGATAATTAGCAACAATATGTGCTTTGTACAAATTACCTAATTTCCACTTACCTATAACTAAACAACTTAACTGTGCTCTAGCTAAATATATCGCAGCAGTTATTCCTGCTGGCCCAGCACCAATAATTATACAATCGTATTCTTTTTTCACAATAAATAAAACAACATAACTCTATATAAAAGTTGTGAAACTACTTAAAATCTAAAGCTTTTTTTAAAGCAGTCCTATCAAAACCAA
Organism: Candidatus Woesearchaeota archaeon; assembly: GCA_964373095.1. GTDB lineage: Archaea > Nanobdellota > Nanobdellia > SCGC-AAA011-G17 > GW2011-AR18 > CAYJSR01. Next base: position 2,553 of record CAYJSR010000015.1, on the reverse strand, counting down.
TTATTATTTTACTATCAATATCTATTACAGGCACACTCATTTGTCCAGACTTTTTTATCATCTCTTTTGCAGCTTTAGTATCATTCCCAACATCTATTGATGTAAATTTTATTTTATTTTCATTTAAAAATTCTTCAACTAAGTGACAATAAGAACAAGTTTGAGTCTTATATAAGATAATATTGTGTTTAATAGCCATAATTAATTAAAGCTGTTGTACTATAAAAGTTTTATGATACTTAGATATACAAAACAATTATTTTATATAATCTTAATACATCAATAATATATGGTAAAAAAGAGATTAGTTTTAGTAAACTTTAAGGATTATAAAGAAAGTATAGGGAAGAATGCAGTTAAATTAGGAAAAATATTAGATCATAAAGATGTATGGTTAATAGTTAACGCAATAGATCTAAAAGAAGTAATTAATTCAGTAAAAAAATCTAAGGTACTAGTAGAACACGCAGATTCATTAGAAATAGGAAGTTACACAGGCTCAATTAGTTTTCCAGAAGTTAAAAAAGCAAAAGCTTATGGAGTTTTATTAAATCATTCAGAAAGAAGAATCACATTTGATAATATCAAAAAAGGAATTAGTTTAGCTAAGAAATACAAACTAATTTCAGTTATATGTGCAGATAATCTTAAAGAAGCAATAAAAATTAATAAATTAAAACCAAATTATATCACAATAGAACCACCAGAATTAATCTCAGGAAATATTTCTGTAAGTGAATCAAAGCCAAAATTAATAAAAAATGCTTCTAAAAAAATAAAAAATTTATTAGTTGGAGCAGGAGTTCATAATTATAATGATGTTAAGTCAGCAGTAAGTCTAGGCGCAATTGGTGTTTTAGTTTCTTCTGCTATTGTAAAATCTAGAAATCCAAGAGAAGTTCTCAATGATTTATTAAATGGTCTTAAATAAAAACTTATATAAATAACAACTACTAAAATAATTACAATGGAAATAAAAAAGATTGCATTAACAATTGGGATAGCAGTTCTATTTACTTTATTTATAGTATTTTTAGTCGACGCAATATATTCCTATCCAAAATATGAAGATTATTGCATACCTCAATTTTATCCAGCACCTGTAGCAAAATTAGGAATAAATTGTACTTCAGTATATAATGAAAGCCTAGCTAATCAATGTTTTAAAGATCAAGGAGAAATGCGTTACAAATATGATTCAGAAGGTTGTGAAAAAGAAATGTATTGTGACCCATGTTCTAAAGAATATAATACAAAGAATTCAACCTATAATAAAAATATTTTTTACATCTCAGCATTAATAGCTTTGATATCAATATTAGTTGGGTTGTATTTACCAAAGAATTTAGATGCAATTGCTTCTGGTTTTGTTTTTGGTGGAATTTTAGTATTGTTACAAGGAACAGCAAGAGTCTTTGGAGATCTAGGTAAAGTTTCGAAAGTGATAGTTTTAGGAATAGAATTAATAATTTTAATTTGGATAGGTTATAAAAAAGTTAGTGATAAACCAATTAAAAAGAAGACCTAATAATTAACAAGTATTTCTATATCTTTTCCAAATAATCCTTTCAAACTTTCAAAAGTCTTTTCCTTGATAAACACTTTACCAGGAACTTCAATTGTCATCATTATTTTTTCCAATTCTTCCAGAGAGCTCTTTTCTAAAGAACTAAAACTACCATCAACATTTAAACTAGCTTTACTAATTTCTTTATCTTGGGCTTCAATATTATTAACAACATAAACAACTTTATCTAACAATATTGCTTCACCATAAACATTACCATACTTAAATCTTATTTTAGCTCTTTCTAATTCATAGCCTTTTTTCCTTTGTATATACTCAGCTACACCTTTAATAAATCCTCTAGCTTCTCTACCAATTTTATCTAGTTCAGACCAAGATATTTTTTTAATTTTATAATTATTCTTAGTATCAATAACTAATCTCAAAGTTTCAACATATCTATCAGTAAACAGTTTTTTATCTTCAACTAAATGTTTTTTAAATAAATTAATTAAATTAGACTTATTATCAAACTTAATTTCATTAACTTTAAAAGCATCTTCAGTAACACTTAAACAACCCTTATACATTTCATCTAAACTTTCTTTATCTCTCTTAGTTTGTATTTGATAAAATAATTTCTTTATTCTTTTAATATAATCTTCAGCATCAATTAAAAGTTCATCAATATCTTTACCTTTAATCTCTTTTATAGTTCCATGTTCTATATCCTTATAATATTGTCTTATTTTAATTAAAATATCAACGTATTTCTTTTCTAGTAATTTTTCTTTCTTTACAAAGATTTCATCTACTAGTTGTATAGTCTCCTTAGGTGTAGGTGGCGCAATCCCATATAACATTAATGCAGCTTGTGCAGGATTTAATATTGCATAATATAAATCTTCACCCATAATACCAATCATCTTTCCCTTAGTTCTCTGGATCAACCTTTCACCCATATCCATTTGAAAGTCTATTGCTTCAGGACTAGGTCTTATTCTGCCCATTTTCAATAATAATTTCCAAGGCATAAAAACACCACG
>CAYJSR010000014.1:11556-13889 GCA_964373095.1 Candidatus Woesearchaeota archaeon | reverse complement strand
GAAGATCTTGCTATTTTACTAATACTGATTTCATCTATAGTACCATTAAATTTATCATACAGACTGCCTGCGTATTGCTCTGCGCCAATACTTAAATTTTGGATTGCACCACCCAAGGCCCATTGAGTACAGGCGTAGGATTGATTAATATTGACTGCTGTTGCATTTTCTTCTCCATTTAGATATAATTTTATTTTTTTTATACTATTATCCCAGATAAGTGTTCCAAGATACCATTGTCTTGGATTTAAATTTGTTGTTGAAGCTATTTCATAAGTAGTTTCACAAATATTTCCATTAGAATTTGATGATCCAGTTATCCTTCCAATTAAGCTCCCATTTTCATTTATTCCCAAATAGTAATTTTTGTGACCATTGTAAGTGGCATCTTTGCCAACTATAAAACTTTTTTTTATATTATCTAATTTAAACCAAGCACTTATAGTAAAACTTCCTGGTATCATTAAGGAACTAGAATTGGGTACATTTATGTATCCATTATTAAAATTTATTGCATTTCCAATTCTTCCATCTACCCATGTAGCGTTGCTTAAGATACCATTATTATTTCCTTTCGAATCTTTGGTTGTTGATCCAATGCCTTCACCTAAGTGCCATACAGAAACGAAGTTATCATCCCAAACATTATTGATTAAGATATTCGAGGCTTGTGGGTTTCCATAGTACATATACACTTTACTATTTGTAGTTATATTAGTTCTTAACCATATTGTAGTGTTAATGGTATTGCATCCATAAATTGGATCATCTTTGTTTTCGAATTCATAATTTAATTCATTAAGGTTAGCTTCAGAAATAAATCTTAAATCGTTGCAATCTGATCTTAATTTATCTGAATAAACTAATGAAGTAGTATTTATTGAAAAACTATTATTTTTTTCATTTACTAATATTGTGAATTCGTATAATTCACTATTGTTTATTTGATAGGTTATTAATTGTTTCTTATAACTCCAGTTTTCGTTCCACCAAGGAGATGTAGTTAAATTTCCTTCAATGCTTGTGGTCTGACTTGCAATGATATTAATATTCTCTAATTTTTGTGTTTGATATATTTTATTTTGGAAAAATCCTTTTTTAATTGTGATATTATAAAGTCCTTGTTCTAATATTATTGAAAATATTCCATTTCTATTTGTGGTAGTATCTGCTATTTTATTTAAGTTATTAAATATCTCAATTGAAGCGTTTTCTAATAATAATCCATTTTGATCTCTGATTGTTCCATTTAATATACCATTTATTACAGTGTTAAATATTATTAAATTTGATCCTTCATTATTACTCGGATCTTTTGCATACACTCTTAAAAAATGTTGTCCTTCGGTAGATATTAAACTAAAATTAGTGTTACATTGTATACTATTTCTTATTCCACCATTTAAACTATAACTACATTCTAAATTATTTGATACTAAATCTTCTGCTGTAAAATTTATAGTTACATTATCATCAAATATTAAGGAATTATTCAAAGGTGAAGTAATATTTATTATTGGTGGTGTTGTATCTACAATGTTAAATGAACTTGTTGCTGTTGCAACATTGTTAAACTCATCACTTGCTTTTATTTCTAAATTATAATTTCCTAATAAATCTGTATTTCTAAAATTATATTGATAGTTGTTGCTAGCGTCTAGAGTCATTTTATGTGGGGTTGTTGTTAAATCTGGTTTTGTAATTGTTAAATTAATAGAGTTTATATTTGACTTATCATTTATATTAAAACTAATTAAAACTGAATTATTAAACTCTTGAGGATTTGGATTTACTAAAATATTGGATATTGTTGGTGGATTAATTTCTTTAATATTAAAGTTTTTAGTTATTGAGTTATTTAAGTTATTTGAATTATCATATGCAAATATTCTTACTGAATAATTTCTTATTTGATTTGTATCTGCAAAAGTTCCTTGATAGTTATTTGCTGTAGGAATTAAAGTTACATTGTTTATTGTTGAATCTGGTTTTGTAATCTGAGCTATTACTGAAGAAACCTGATCATTATCTGTAACTTGAACATTTATAGTTATTGGACTGTTTAGTATTTGCGGATCTGGATTTATAATTAAATTGGTTACTAGTGGTGGTGTTGTATCTTGAATTGTAAAATTAATAGTGTAATTTGCTTGATTGTTAAAAATATCTATTGCTGTAAATATTGCTGAATAATTTCCCTTAATATTTGTATTAGTAAATGTTGAAGTGTAAACATTATTTGAATTGATTAATTGTTGTGTTATTACTTGATTGTTTGGGTTTTTTATAGTTAGATTAACTAAACTAATTGAAGTATCATCAATTATATTTGC
>CAYJSR010000014.1:0-11456 GCA_964373095.1 Candidatus Woesearchaeota archaeon | reverse complement strand
TTATTGTTGAATCTGGTTTTGTAATCTGAGCTATTACTGAAGAAACCTGATCATTATCTGTTATTATTGCTGAGATACTTATTTGAGAATTTTTTAATGCTGATTGTGGATTTATAATTAAATTACTAACGCTTGGATTTGTTGTGTCTGCTACTGGAACTTGATTTATATTTATTGTCCAAGTTTTTGTTGCATTTAATATTCCATCTGTTGCTATTGCTGTTAATATGGAATTTCCTAAAGTTGTTGCTTGAAAATTATAATTACTTGAAGTGCTAACTTGAACGTTATTCAATAACCAAATAAAATTTACTAAATTATAATCTGGATCTGTTGCTGTTATGTTAAATAATTTATTAGAATTCAAAAGTAAACTTACTTGACTTTGAGAAGGATTGCTGTTTGTTATTATTGGTGCATCGTTGTCAATATTTCTAACGTGTATTGTTAGTAAATCTGATCCTTGATTTCTTAATTGATCTGTTGCAATGAATCTTACTACTTCTGTTCCAATCCAATTTTTATTTATTGTTGTTAGTTTAGCTTTATTTCCATTAATCTCTATTTTTAAATTATTATTTCCTTGTGTTGTCCATCTTACTCTGCTTTGATTGAAGAATAAATAAGGAGATAAATCTAATATATTTGTTGTTCCTTCATCGAAAGTTATTTCATTGCCAGTTTTAGAGATTCCATTAAAGTTTACTACTGGGTTATTATTTTGGAACATTGGATTTAATAGTCTTACAACGTTGTTTCCTATGTTTGGATCTGATCTTCTATAATAAAAAGTTATTATTTGATTTGAAATATTTTGCGTACATTTGTATTCAGTTTGTGATGTTATGTAATTGCAATCTGTTTTGTAATTATTTGTTGTAAAACTACATGAATTTGAACTGCAGCTTTGTAAGTTTTGATCTGAAAATAAATAATCTTCATCTAAAATATAGTTTGTTTTTTCATAACCTATTTTTATTAATTGATTTGGTTCTATGTTAAAATTAGCAAATGGTGTTGCTGTTGCTTCTACTTGTCCAAAAGAGTTTGTGACTACTATGTTTGTATTGTTTATGTAAGTTATTCTATTATTTAATGTAAAATCTTTTCCTTCAATTGCTGCTGTTCTTAAAATAAAATTATTTGTTTTTGGCTTGTTTATTACGTTTACTGTAATTGCATCGTTTATTGTTTCACTTTTATTATTTATTGCAATTAATTTGTAAGTGTAAGTTCCTGGTTCTGCTTCTGTTAAATTCCAAGTCTTTTCACAAGTAAATTCTGAACATGATTTTGGAATCCAATTTCCTCTTCCGTATGGTGTTTTTCCTAAACTTATTCCTGCAACTAAATCATCTGGATCTTTAGCTGTAACTTTTATTGTGAACTGTTCATTTGTGTAAGCGTTTCCTATAACTTGTTTATTTATAATTGTTATTGGACCATTACTTGATTCTAGATTATTCTTTGTTTCTTTATAATATGGTAATTCTTGAAAACCTGGTAATTTTGCTTTTTGAAATTCTGGAATTTTATTAAAACTCGGAATTGGTTTAAAATTATTTGAATTTGGTATTGGAACAAAGTTTGATAATGCAGAAGCATTTATTGTATTTAATACTATTAAAATTAATATTATTGTTATTATTTTATTTTTTATTTTCATTGTGGATTATTAAATGCGTCGCTTGTTTCTCTGTCTGATATTTCTTTTATAATTTGATATGCTGTTGGTATTAATGTTAAATAAGCTATACTTTGTGTTTTTTGATTCCCGTAAATTGGTGATTGTGTTGTGAATACTAAAAAATAGTCTCTTTGTACTTGATCATCGCCTGTTAGTTGATTTAAGTAGATTAAAGTATCTGAATTGTCATTTAAATTTATTATTATTGAATCTAATTCTGTTCTGGTTAATTCCACATTAGATTGTAAATCTGTGTAAAGAGAATCTCTTACTCTTTGACCATCTCCATTTTGTGTGAAATATAATGCACTGAAACCAAAACCTGTGTATCTTATTGAGTTGTCTACTGCTATCTCTGATAATAACCTATTTCCATAAGGTTCTCTTTGATTTAATAATGAATCTGAATTTCCTGGATCAGAATTAAATACTGTAAAAACTCTTTGCTCTAAACTATCGCTTGTTGTTGAATCTGTGTTTTGTGATTCTGGGTCTGTTTCTACTTCTTCTTTCGGAGCTTCGTTTATACTTGGAGGATTTCCATTTATTTCTTTACTTGGTTCTACTCCGCAAGCTAAGAAAGATGATAACAATGCTAAAGATATTTTATTTTTCATTTTTTTAAAAATTAATATCTACAGGTGTTTGAGTTGGATTTGATATTTTTGGTTTTTTGTCTGGTGATTCAATTGTTAAGGTTTTGTTAATAATAATTCCTGTTGTTATTGCTGCAGCTACGCCTAAGACTACACCTCCCCCTATTAACCAAACTTTTGTATTGTCTTCTTTTGGTTTTTTATCAACTAATTCTTCATGTGGAGGAATTAATGCTTCATTTATTATTGGAATATCGGCTGCTGCTATAAAAATATTTTCTCTTGAATGTAATGCTTCTAATTTCATTGCATATGCTTCTGCATTTACTATATTTAGTCCATATGAACCAATTTTTAATTTTTTTCCTAAACTTTGTGCAAATAAATCTAAACCATCTAATTTTGGATTTTTTTCTAATTGTAAATCTATTTCTGATTTAATTAATCTTGGTGCTGTTCTAAAAACTGCTTGTTCAAATATTGCTTGTTGATCTTCTGGTTGTGGTGTTAATTCTATTAATGGGGTTTGAGTTACCCTCTCATTATTTATAAATTCGAAGAAACTATTGTTTAGAACTTCGTAACCAAACGTCTTGCTTATTTGGTATAAATTTCCTTGTTTTTTTGGTAAATATAAATAGGTTATACCTTCTTTTTTATTAAATTCTATAAATGCGAGTTTTGTCTTTAAGGTTGTTTCTAAAGTTCTTTGTGGTTTTATTGGGAATACTGGATTTTCCCCATTTAAATATGGAGAGGTTGTACTTCCTTGAATACTTAAATTTCCATAACCTTTTAGGGTTTTATATTTTGAAGATTTTATTCTTCCATCTCTTATTTCTTGTTCTAATCCTGAATCTCTAACATATAATGAGTTTGTTGTGCCTTTTAATGTGAATATTACTTCATCACTTAATCCATATGGGAGTTTTGCTACTAAATCTTTTCCTATTCTTTGGGTTATTAATTGTTTAGAAGTTGTTTGATAAATTGTATTTGTTTCTTCTGCTAGAACTAAATTTGGAGTTGATGCTAGAACCAATGATACTAAACTGGCTATGACTCTTCTATACCCCATGTTCCCTCTATTTTTAGTTCCGTAATTTCTTTATAAAACTTCCTAGTTTTGTTCTCAAATAGTGATTACATTTGCTATATTTTATTATTAATATTGCAATAGTTATGATTAAGAATAATATTCCTTGTGTGGTTAAATAAAAACTATCTTTTAGAGAATGTACTAATGGTAAATCTAATGTTCCTACAATTACTTGTAATTTTGGGATAAAACCATTTGCTATTATATTGAAATCAAAATAAAATGTTTTTTTAACTAAAGGATATAGTAAAGCTATTCCAGGTTTTGATAAATCAAATAATAAATGCGATATTGTAAAATATAATGATAAGTACATTGCTTCTTTGTTTATTATAAAGTAAAAGAATATTGCTAATAATGTTATAAAAAATATATTGTAAAATATTACTCTATGCATTCCAGGTATAAAAAAATCTAAATCAATTGCTATTGTTAGAAATGCGAATAAAATTATCTTTCTCTTGTTTAATTCTGGGAATACAGCTAGTAAGAGTAATAATGGTACTAAGAAATGTATTATTGGTTCCATTTTAAATTTGTTTGTTTCCTTTTTCAAAACTTAATAAAGGAACTATTTTTTCTTCAATTATTTTTCCATCAACTGCATTGATTTTTATATTTAATAAATTAAATTTTCTTGTTATGTAAATAATATTCCATGTTGGAAATTCTTGTGTTTGCAATATTATAGTTATTTTTTCTGCTTGTTCGTCATGCATTTCTAAAATATATTGGATCTTCTTCTTTAAGGTTTCAAAGTCTATTTTTATTTCATCTAGTTTTAATTCTTCTACTTTCATATCTTCTTTTTTAAAAACTTCTGAATTTTCTTTTATTCCTATGTCTTTTTCTATTAAGTAGGTTGTTATTGTATCATTATTTGTATTGTAAAAATCTATTTGCCAAGGAGTTCTTTCTAATTCATTTATATCACAAATTAAAAAAGCACCACAAAGAAATCCTTTATTTTTAAATTCTTTTGATTCGAGTAAACGTTTATAATCTTCTTTTAGTTTAGTTAACATTTTTATTTTTTATTTCTTCTAGAATTCTTTCTATGAAAATTTGTTTTTTTAAATTTGTTATTTTATTGTCCCTTGTTCTTATTGCTAGGATATTATTTTCTATTTCTTTGTCGCCTATTGTTATCATGTAGGGGATATGCTGTGATTGATTATCTCTGACTTTTTTTCCAATTGATTCTGTTCTTGCATCTAATTCTGTTCTAATTTCATTATCTTCTAATTCTTTCTTTAATTTCTTAGCATAATCAATATGTCTGTCTGCTATTGTCATTATTGAAACCTGAACTGGAGATAACCATACTGGGAATTTTCCTGCTGTGTGTTCTATTAATACTGACGTGAATCTTTCTATTGAACCCATTATTGCTGCATGGATCATTACTATTCTTTCTTTTTCTCCTTTCTCATTTTCGCAAGTTAGATCAAAACTTTGTGGCATACTCCTATCTATTTGTATTGTTGCTACTTGTAATTCTCTTCCTATTGAATCTTTAGCTATAAAATCTAATTTTGGACCATAGAATGCTGCTTCTCCCAATGTTTCTATTGCTTTGATTTTTCTTTCTTTTATAAATTCTTTTAATTGATTTTCTGCTTTATTCCAACTTTCCCTTGAACCTAGATATTTCTCTTGTGCTTTTGGATCACTTAAAGATAATCTAATTTTTAATTCATTAAAACTACAGGCTTTGTAGAATATTTCAATTATATCCCAAATCTTGAAAACTTCTTCTTTTACTTGAGATTCTCTGCAAAATATGTGAGCATCATCTTGTGTTATACATCTTACTCTTGATAATCCTGATAATTCTCCAGTTTGTTCGTCTCTGTAGACCATTGTGGTTTCTGCATATCTCTGAGGTAGATCTCTGTAACTACGTAAAATATGATTATAGATTTGAGTATGATGTGGACAGTTCATTGGTTTCATTGCAAATTCATGGCCTTCTCTAGTTTTTATTTTAAATAATTCATTTGAGTATTTTTTCCAATGACCGCTAGTTTCGTATAAATCTTTTTTTGTTATATGGGGTATTGTGACTTTTTCATATCCTCTTTCTTTTCTTAATGACCAAAGAAATTCATCTAAAATATTTCTTATTAATGTTCCTTTTGGAGTCCATAAAGGCAAGCCTGGACCAACTAATTCTGAAAATGTGAATAAATCTAATTCTTTACCTATTATTCTATGATCTCTTTTTTTTGCTTCTTCTAGCATTTTTAAATAATCATCTAATTCTTTCTTTGTTGGAAATGCTGTTCCATAAATTCTTGTCAACATTTTATTTTTCTCATTTCCACGCCAATATGCACCAGCTAATTTTAGTAATTTGAAATTCTGCAGTTCTTTGCTTGGATTTTCTACGTGATCCATCTTACATAAATCTAAGAAATCTCCCGGATCGTTTGTTGTAAGCTTTTTTGCTTCTTTAGAAAATTCTTCAGCTAATTCAATTTTATAAGGATTTTTTTTGAAAAGTTTTTTTGCTTCTGCTAAAGTAACTTCTTTGAAATTAAATTTTTTCCAAGCTGGTAATATCTTATTCATTTCTGCTTCTATTTTTGGTAGATCTGCTTCTGAAATTTTAATTCTATTAAAATCAAAATCTTGGTAAAATCCATTTTCAATTGATGGGCCTATTGCATTATGAGTTCCAGGATATAATTTTAGAACTGCAGCTGCTAATAAGTGTGCTGCTGAATGTCTTAAAGCATCTAAGTTTTGCATATTGATGCTTGTTTTATTTTCTATATAAAACTATTCTTTCTAATTAGCATAAAGTTTATAAATAAACATAGCTAGTAAATAACTTATGAAGGTGATTAAATTGTTCTTAATCGTTTTAGCTATTTTGTTAGTTATACCATTTGTTAATGCATCATTATCTTTAGGCTCATTTTCTTCTAATACTTATAATCTCGGAGATAAGGTATCTATTAATGGTGGGATTACTTCTACAACTACTACAAGGGCAAATTTAAATTTGAATTTAGTTTGTAATGGCAAATCTGCTACTATTGCGGTTGTTACTATGAATCTTAAAGAAAATGAGCTTTCTAGTTTTTCAAGATTTGTTACTTTACCTTCTGATTTATTGGGGGCTTGTAAGGTTATTGCAAATCTTAATGATTTAAATGGCAAGAAATTAGACTCTAAAGATTTTGGTGGATTTGAATTAACAAATCAATTAAGTGGAAACTTTGAACTAAATCAAAATGGTTTTCAATTAGGGGATCAATTAATATTAAAGGGAATAGTAACTAAATTTAATAAAGAGCCTGTTTCTGGAACTGTTTTGATTTACTTTAAAAAAAATGGCAATAATTTATTTTATGATACAGTTGAGATTGTCAATGGTGTAGCAGATTATAAAAAAACATTAGATAATCTGCCTGCTGGGGATTATAGTCTTACTTTATCAGCAAAAGATAATTTTGGCAATGTTAAAAATTTTAATGATTATTTTAAATTTGTTTTAAATGGAAATCTTGTTTTAAATGTTAAGTCAGATAATTTAATTTATACTCCTGGTGATACTATTATTTTAAATGGATATATAACAAATTTACAAAGACAACTTAAGAATCTTGATGTTGATTTTGATTTTGAAGGTAAAACTCAATCTAAAGAATTAGAGACAAGTGCAGATACTTTTACTGTTAATTATATTGTTCCTAACAATATAAAGAGCGGGAATCATGTTGTGGTAATTTCAGCAAATGATCCTGAAGGAAACTATGGAACTACAAATGTTTCATTTAAAGTAAGAGAAGTTCCAACTAAATTAGGAATTAATTTGGATAAGACTGGATATAATCCTGAAGAAAAAGTTGGATTTATTGTTAGTTTATTAGATCAGGCAGGTGATCCTATTATTGGGAATATTAATGTTGATTTATTAAATGTTGATGGCGATGTTATGAACTCTAAAATAGTTAAAATTGGAGAACGTCAAGAATTATTATTGCCTATGTCTGCAAAAGTTGGTTCTTGGATGTTAAAAGCAGATGGTTTAGGATTACAAGCACAAAGTTCTTTTAATGTTAATTCTTATAAAAAAATAAATGCAACTGTTAAAGATTCGGATTTGATTATAAATAATGTTGGTAATGTCCCTTATGAAGATTTATTACAAATCGTTGCAAATAATCTAAGCAAGTCCCAAAAATTGAAATTAGACGTTGGAGATTCAGATAAAATTGAATTAGATGATTTATTTCCTTCTGGTTCATATAAAATTGAATTACCATCACTTAAGAAATATTTTAATAACATTGTAATACCTGATAAAAAATCAATATTTGGTGGATTAGGTGATTTTACTGGTAATGTTGTTGCAAATATTGGTAAGAATACTAATAGTGGAGGTAGAAAAGTAGTTTTATTTTTATCATTATTGGTATTGTCTTGTGGTTTGATTTATTTAATATTTGGAAGAAATAGAAGAAGTAAAGCTGATTTTGATGATAAATTTATGAAGAGCTTAAGGTCTACTGAGAATAAAACTAAGGTTCCTGAAAGAAAGGTAGAATATGGTAAGGCTACTAAGGAGGACATAGAAGATTGGAAGAAAAGAGTTCAAAAAAGCTTTAATGAACAAAATAAAGATAATTCTGAAAGAGAATTTATAGGTAGACAACAAAAAAGTATTAATAATAACAAGCCTGGATCTGGTTTATTTAATATGTTTAATTGATTATGAAAAATGTTACTGATTCTAAACTTGATAGGTATTTTGATTTAACTGGAAGAGCATTAAAAAAGATTAAAGTTAACACTAAAGTTAAGTTTGATACTAAGGCTATTGCAATTGATTTCTTGGATATGGCTAAGAGATATTACGATGATGCAAAATATTTTAGAGATAATGGGGATTATGTTACTGCTTTAGCTGCTTTGAGTTATAGCCATGCATGGTTAGATGCTGGTGCAAGAATTGGGATATTTGATGTAGATCATGATTCTGAATTATTTACTGTAGATTGATTCTATACTAGCTTCAATGTTTTGTCTATTTCATTCTTTATCATTAATAATTTTCTTTTCATTACTGGTTTTCCGTTTACGAATATGGCATTTAAAATATCTCCTAAAATAATAAAAATGTTTCTTAATTTATCTATTTGTGCTTCTTTCAATATTAAATTATAATAATCTGGATTATTTTTGTTCATTTCTTTGTAATATTTATTTATTATTTTTAATTGGTTTTCTAATGCCTTGAGTTCATCTAAACTTTCTTCCAGTGGTTTTTGTATTTTTAAGATTATTGTTGCTACTAAATCCTTTCTTTCTAGTTCTGTTGCTGTGGCTAGAGCAAGACCTGTTGTATTCAATGCAGTTCTTATATTTGTTTTTATATTTTCTAATACTTGTTCTATTAATGGTCTTAATGTTTCTAGGCTTAAAATATCTCTCGCTATTAAGTCTACTAAATTCTTTGCTCTGGCTTGATCTAAGATTACTTCTGATTTTCTTAAGAAATCCATTCTTTTGATTAAAGCTTGGCTTATTTCAATCATTTTTGATGCTAAGATCTCACTTTTTAGAAAATTATTATTATTGTATTGGTTGCTTGCTCTTATTAATGAAGATATTAAAATGCTATTTCTTTCATCAACCCTTTCTAAGACTAAGTTACTTCTTTCTTGCATATTATTTTTAAGAGAACCAGCTATATAATATTTTCTATCTGTTTTATAAATTTATAGATTCTTAATATCATATGATAATTATTGTAACTGGAAGCGTTGGGACTGGGAAGAGTGTAATATCAAAAGCTTTGGCTAGAAAATTGGGATATAAATATCTTAATATTAATGATTTAATAAAAAAAAATAAACTTTATATTAAATATAATAAAAAATTAGATACTCATGAAGTTAATGTTAAAAAATTGAAAATGTTTTTTATAAAGTTAATAAGATCTGCAAAAAATAATTTAATTCTTGATTCTCATCTTAGTCATTACATTCCTAGAAAATATGTTGATTACTGTGTTGTTTGTAAATGTGGATTAAAATTACTTAAAAAAAGACTTGAAGCTAGAAAATATATCAATGCTAAGATCAGAGAAAATTTAGACTCTGAAATATTTGATGTTTGTTTAGTTGAAGCTCTTGAAAATAAACATAATGTTATTCTCATAGATACTACTACAACAAGTGTTAATGAGTGTATAAAAGAGATTATTAAGAAAATTAAATAATTATCTTCCAAATCTTCTTTTTCTATTTGAGAATTCTTTTAAACATTCAATAAACTTTTTTCTTGTTAGTTCTGGCCATAATACTTCCGGTAAGAATATTATCTCTGAATAACTTGATTGCCATAATAAAAAACCACTTAATCTTGATTCTGAAGTTCTTATTATCAAATCTGGATCTGAACTTAGATATAAATTATCAGAAACTAAATTTTCATTTATATCTTTTATTTCTAAATTATTATATTTTACTGACTCAGCTATTTTCTTTATTGCATCTACTATTTCTGCTCTGCCACTGTAAGCTATTGCGAAATTTACTTGGTAAGGTTTATTGTTTTTCGTCTTTTCCATTAAAGAGAACATTGATTGTTGTACTCTTTCTGGGAAAAAATTTAATCTTCCTATAAATCTTATTTTAGTTTCTTTTAATTTTTCTTGTTCTTTTTCTAATTCTTTGAATGCTTTTTCAAATAATCTCATTAAATAATTAAATTCCCTTTTTGGCCTGTTAAAGTTTTCTAGAGAAAAAACATAGATTGTTAATTCTTTTATTTTTAATTCTTTGCACCATTCTAAGAGTTCTTTTATCTTTTTGTAACCCCATTCGTGTCCTTTTTCTTTGTTTAACATTAGTCTTTTAGCAAATCTTCTATTTCCATCAACAATAATACCAATGTGCTTAGGAGTTTTCATGTTTTTTTAATAAAGTAAATGCTTTTAAACCTTTTTCATCTTGATTTACTTATGTACTGCGATATTGTTTTAATGGATGGGAATGCTGAGATTGTAAATTTTGCTAGAAGGTTAGGATTTTCTAAAATTATTTTCAAAGAAGATTTTGCTAAACTTGGAATAATTGAAGCTAGAGATTATAGTTACAATAGAAATTTAATTGAGACTAAAAAAGTAAAAGTTCTTGTTAATCCTCAAGTAAATACTTTAAAAGATAGATTACATTATAGATCTTCTGGATTAGATCAGATTCTTTGTACTTTGGCTAATAAAAATAATATTGCTATTGGTTTTTCATTCAATACTTTAGATAATCCTGTTTTAATTGGTAGGCTAAAACAAAATATTAGATTATGTAGAAAATATAAAGTTAAGATGTTGTTTTTTTATTTTGCAGAAAATAAATATCGACTAAGAAGTGTTAATGATTTACTTTCTCTTCTAAGAGTTTTAGGTATGACTGGAAAAGAGGCTAAAATTGCTTTAAATGGTTTATAATTAATTTATATTATTACTAAATAATGGTGAATAAAATTTATATCTAGAATATTTTCTATTGTGTATATGTCGCTTTCAAGAAGTATTAATAAATCATTCTTTTCTTTTTCTATTATTTTATTATTTTTGTTTTTAGTTGTTAATATTGGTCTTGCTGATCCAGAAGGTACTGAATACTCTAATTGGAATTTAACTTTTGATCTTGGTGGTGGTGATGTTGCTCTTGCTGTTGCTGTAGATTCTTTAGATAATGTTTATGTTGTAGGTCAGGGAGATACTGATGATTGGTATATTAAAAAATTTTATTCAAATGGAACTGAATACTCTGATTGGAATTTAACTTATGATCTTGGTGGTATAAATAATGATGTTCCCCTTGCTGTTGCTGTAGATTCTTTAGATAATGTTTATGTTGTTGGTAATGGTGGTACAGCTGCTAATGATTGGCATATTAAAAAATTTTATTCAAATGGAACTGAATATTCTGATTGGAATTTAACTTATGACTTTGGTAGTAATGATGCTGCTCGTTCTGTTGCTGTAGATTCTTTAAATGATGTTTATGTTGTTGGTAATGGTAATGATGATTGGCATATTAAAAATTTTTAT
>CAYJSR010000013.1:0-14770 GCA_964373095.1 Candidatus Woesearchaeota archaeon | reverse complement strand
AATTAGTTAAACATTATGATCATGCTAGAAATATTGCTGTAACAACTATTGCTCCAACAGGAACTATAAGTATTATTGCAGGAGTTTCTAGTGGAATTGAACCTTTGTTTGCAATAAGTTATGTTAGAGAGATATTACAAGGAAATAAGTTTTTTGAGATTAATAATCTATTTGAGGATATGGCTAAGAAAAAAGGATTTTATACTTCTAATTTAATTCATGAAATTTCTAGAAATGGAAGTTTATCTAATTTGAAACAAATTCCTTTAGATATGCGTAAGTTATTTGTCACTGCTTTGGATATCAAACCTGAATGGCATGTTAAAATGCAAGCTGCTTTTCAACAATATACTGAAAATGCTGTTTCTAAGACAATAAACTTACCTAATAATGCTGTTAAGGAAGATGTAAAAAAAGCTTATTTGCTTGCATATAAACTTGGATGCAAAGGCATTACTGTTTTTAGATATGGATGTAAGGGCAAACAAGTTTTGTATTTAAATGATGAATATGAAAAAAGGTTTAAAATCTCTTCTGATTTTGAGTGTGCTACTTAGATAGATTTATAAAAATAGTTTATTCTATAATGGTATGGATTACCTACCAAGATTTAAAGAGTATATTAAAAATATTAAAACTGAAGATAAAATTGGGATATTTTATCATGAGAATTGTGGTGATGGTGCTTGTGCTTCTGCTTTAACTATAAAATCTTTGGAGAGAATTCTTAAGAGGAAGGTTAATTTTTATTTTTCAAATAATCATGAAATAAATTCTAAAACTCTACAATATTTAAAAGATAATAATATCACAAAAGCGATTTTTGTTGATTTAAGTCCTTCAGTTACAGATAAACTTAAGAAGGAAGTTGAAAAAATTACTCAATTACTTATCTTAGATCACCATATTTATCTGAAAGATTTTAATTCTGATAGAACTTTGTTTATTCATACAACATTTATTAAACCAAGGATAAAAGGACATTTTTACCCTGCTTCTAAACTAGTTTATGATTTATTTTCTGATTTAGTTGATTTAAATGATTTAGATTGGTTAGCTGCTATAGGTCTAATTTCAGATATGGGCTATAATAAATGGAAACCATTTGTACATAAAGTTATGAAAAAATATAATATCAAAATAAAGAAAGATGTTTTAAAAACTGAATTAGGAAAAGCAGTATTAATCTTAGGAACTAGTCTTAAGTTTAGAGAATATTCTGATGAATTATTTAATGAATTATTAAACTTTAAATCTTATAATGATATTTTACAGAATAAGTCTATGATTAAGCTTTATGAAAACATTACTAAAGAAACTCAGTATTATATTAATAATAGAGAGAAATCTGAGAAATATAAAAATCTCATAATTTATGAAATAAAACCTAAATATCCTCTCGGTTCTTTATTATCTAATCGTCTAAGTCTTGTTTATTTTAAGAATAAAACTATAATTTTAATTGTGCATGTTAATTCTGATCCAAATATGTTGGTTATAAATGCAAGAGATCAGAGTGGAAATGTAAATACTAATAAATTAATAATTGAAGCAATAAATGGATTACCTGATTCTAAAGGCGGTGGACATGCTCCTGCTTCTGGTGCGAAGATAAGAAGCGAAGATCTTAGTAAGTTTAAGAAACAATTAATTGTAACCTATGATAAGCTGACTAAGAAGATATAAATATAAGTTTGTTTTAAATACAATTGGTGAAAAGATGTTGGATAAACAAATTAAAAATAATTTGATTAGGGTTCTAGAAAAAGCAATAAATGCAATTAAAAAGCAAGATTATAAAGAACTTAAACAAGTAAGTGATGAAACAATACATGATGCTACAATTTATCAAGAAGAACATTCTATTAGCCTTGCTGTTTTAATTTATTCTTTAAGTAAGATACATGAAAGGGAATTTCATTATTCACAATTTAGGGGATGGACTGGTTTTTGTGATAATTGTTTTAAAGGATTAGAGCAAGCAAAGCAAAAACTTTTAGAAGATAATGAAGAAGAATTTGATAAAATATTGAAAAATAATATTTTTAATCTGATTAAGGTAGATGAAAAATTGAAAAAATATGTTCAAGATGTTTTGCAAAGTGCTAAAATAAACAAGGCTTCTAGACTGTATGAACATGGAATATCTATGGGAAGAACTGCTGATTTACTTGGAATCTCCAGATTTGAATTAATGGATTATATTGGTAAGACTTACATCTCTGATGTTAAAACTAATAATACTATAGACGCACTTACAAGGTTAAAATTTGCAAGAGGTTTGTTTAAATGAAAGCATTAGTTTTTGATACTAGCAGTGTAATCAGTATTGTTACTAATAACTTATTGTGGATTATGAAATCTTTAAAAACTAAATTTGGTGGAGAATTTTTTATTCCTGATTCTGTTAAATTAGAATTAATTGATAAGCCTTTAGAAAGTAAGAAGTATAAACTAGAAGCAATAATGGTTAGTCAAGCAATAGATGAGGGGTATTTAGTTATTAAAGAACCTTTGAATGTTGATGATTTATTATTACATTTAAATCAAATTTATACTGTGAATGGAAGACCAATACATATTCTTGATAGGGGTGAAGTAGAAGCATTTGCTCTAGCTTTGAGATTACAAGCGGATGCATATGTTGTTGATGAGAGAACAATGAGATTGATGATAGAAAATCCTAGTTTGCTTAGAATATTATTAGAAAATAAATTGCATACAAAAGTTGAAATGAATAATAAATTAGCTAATGAATTTTCTGATATGGTTAAAGGTGTTAAAATTATTAGGAGCACTGAATTGCTTACTATTGCTTATGAACTTGGTTTATTAAATAAATTTGTTACTTCTAAAACAAATAATAAAGATTTAATTGATGGTTTACTTTGGGGATTAAGATTGAGAGGTTGTGCTATTTCTACTCAAGAAATTGAAGATATTGTCGGTTATGAAATAAAAAGATAAGTTATTCTACAATTAAAAATCAAGGTTCTTTTTGGATATCACAAGTTATTTATATTGAATTTGTTATACAAAGCTTAATGAAAAAAGAGTTATTTGTAGCTATTTGGATTTTAGTAGGTGTTACTATTGGTGCAGGTACATTTGCTTTACCTTATGTATTTTCTAAAGCAGGATTTTATACTGGATTATTAGTTATGATATTTGTCGGTATTGCGATGACTATTTTTAATTTATATTTGGGTGAAGTAATACTAAGAACTAAAGGAAAACATCAATTAAGTGGTTTAGCTTCTAAATATTTAGGTAATAAAGGTAAAATTATAATGTTTTTGGCTAGTGCATTAAGTATTTATGGTGCTTTAGCTGCTTATATTTTTGGTGCTGGTCAAGCTTTGTTTGCTATGTTTGGCGGTAATACTTACTTGTATTATGTTTTGTTCTTTATTTTTGTGTCTCCTGTAATTTATTTTGGTGTTAATTTTATTAAAGGATTTGAATCTATCTTTACTCCAATTAAATTGTTGTTGGTTTTAGTTTTAAGCGTCTTATTGTTTAAATTTGTTGATTTTAATAATATTACTGGTTTTAGTCTTAAAAATATTTTAGTTCCATATGGTGTGATAATTTTTGCATTTACTGGTGTAAGCGCCTTGCCTGAGATAAATGAATATCTAAAAAATAAAAGATATATGTTTTGGGCAATAATCTTTGGAATGTTGATTACTTTTGTTGTCTATTTATTATTTATCTTAAGTGTTATAGGAAGTGTAGATGTTAATACTAATCAAGTAGCTACTACTGCAATAAAATCTTTAGATTCGCGTATTGGAATATTTGCTAATTTATTTGCTTTAGTTGCTATGGCTACAGCTTATGTTATTCTTGCTTTTGCATTAAAGGAAAACTTTACTTTAGATTATAAGGTTTCTAACCTTAAATCTTGGTTATTAGTTGTTTTTATTCCAATAATCTTAGTATTGACTAACTTATTTGATTTTATAAAACTCTTAGAATTAAGTGGTGCAGTAGCTATTGGGATAATTTTATTTATGATTCTTTTGATGCATTCTAGAGCTAGAAGACTTGGTGATAGAAAACCAGAGTATATTATAACTAATAATTTTATTTTAAAATTTATATTATCTTTAATTTTATTGCTTGGTGTGTATTATAGTATTTTTGTGATGTTATAAATGGAAACTAATTATTTTAATAAGTATGCTCATATTTTGTTATATATCTACTCAGATTTATACTACTTCTTTAGTAGCTAATGTTTCTTTAGAACTTAAGATTAATAAGGTAAAAAATTTAGAGTTCCGTCAGAATAACAAAATTAGAGAATATGGCTAAAATCTCATTTAATATTAAATAGAATAGATTATTTCTCTCTTAATGCCATTTTTACGACGTAAATGTTCAATTGCATAACTATATTAATGACTTTTTACCTCGTAGATGTATAATAATTAATTAAAGGAGGTAAATGATGGCAGGAAAAAAACTTTTTGGTGGAATGACAGTCTGTTTCTCAGGTAGAGATGAAACAATGGAAGCTGTTTTTGGTTCTAAACCAATGCCCCCTAGTGAAATGACTAAGAAAATATGGGCATTTGTTAAAGGCAAAAAATTATTAAAGAAATAAGAATCATAATTTATTTTTAATTCTTTTATTTTTTATTTTATTAATTTCTTTATTATAATTTATATATTTTTATTGTAAATTATTAGAACTATATAACTTATGGCGATTGCTAAACCTGCAGGAATTAATAAGGCGTAATGAATTGACATTTTATCTGCTATCAATCCAATTATAGGATAGAATACAACTAAAAAGATATTTCTTAGAAAATTTTTTGAAGATAGAATTGTTGCTCTTCTTGTACTTTCTACTTTCTGATGAATATAATCTTCGAAGATTACATAATATATTCCAATTGTAAACTGTGCGAACAGTATTGAAATTATTGCAATAACTAATGAATTAGTCAATCCTAATATTAAAATTGGTGAGAAAATTATTAATGGGGCTGTATATATTATTATTTTTTTACCTAATTTGTTTTCTATTGGAGAAGAGAAGTATGAGCCTATTCCTGTAAGTAAACCTGTAATCGCCCAAAGTATTCCCAATAAAGCAATCGGATATTTAATTAGTTCTAGGTAGGGTTGTAATAACAAAAAATAATAAGTGCTACCGACTATTGATTCCAATATAAGAAAAATAAATAAACAATTTAAGAATTTATTTTTAATTATTATTTTCAATGAACTTATTGTATGTGTTAAAATCTCACTTGCATTATTAATTTGTTTTCTACTCACTTTTGGTTCTTTATAGGTTAAGAACGTTAATAATATCAATGCGCTTACTGGAATCATTAATAAAAAAGCAATTCTATAATTTTCTACTGCAAATAATGTAATAGCTCCTTGAGATAAAAACATACTTATGCCCATAATTAGATTTCCTCTACCACTTATTTTTTTGAAATTTTTCTCTAATTTTAAATTTTTTAAAGTATCATATAGCCAAGCACTATCTGCTCCAGATTTGAAAGATAGGAATAATCCCCACAATATATCTGCTATGATAAACCCTATAAATGAATAGTTAAATGCATAGACTATAGAACCACCTAAGCCTACAATCCCTGCAAAGATTAAAGTTTTCTTTTTCCCAAATATATCTGCTATTGCTCCTGATGGTATTTCGAAAAATCCTATTATAATTGCCTGAATAGAACTTAATATTGCAACTTGAGTAAGTGTTAAGTGATTTGATAATAGGTATAATACAAATATTGGGCCTGTAAATTGTAATCCATTAAAGAAATTAAATAAATAATATTTAATTATATTGGTTCTTAATTCTTTTTTTCCCATTTCCATTTTATTAATTTCTTTATCAATTCGTTTATTGTTCTTGGATCTGCTTTTCCTTTAGCACTTCGCATTGCTTGACCAACTAAAAACATGAAGGATTTTTCATTGCCTTCTAAATATTCTTTTACTGCTTTAGTGTTTTCTTTTAAAACCTTCTTACATATTTCTTCTATTTCATTTAAATTTGAAACAACTCCTAAATTTTGTTCTTTAACGTAATCTTTTATATTTAAAGATTCTTCTACCAATAATTCCATTAATCTTTGGCCTGTTTGCCTTGTGATATTATTATTTTGTATTAATTCTAAGACGCTTAGTAAATTCTTAGATATGAAAGTGTCATTTAGTTCTTTTTTATTGTAATTTAGAACTCTTGTTACTTCTCTCTTAATCCATTCTGCTGCAAACAAGGGATTTATTCCGCTTAAGATTGAAGCTTCTAATAATCTTGTTAATTCATAGTCATTTGCTAAACTTTCTGCATCTTCTTTTTTAATTTTAAATTCTTTTTGATAACGTAATGCTTTTTCCTTAGGTAATTCTGGGAGTTCCTTTTTAGTTTGTTCTATTAATTCTTTACTTAATTCAATTGGAACTAAATCTGGATCTACAATATAACCATAATCTTCTTCAGATTCTTTTGATCTTTGAAATTCAGTTATCCCTTTTTCTGCATCCCAACCACGTGTTTCTCTCTTTGTAATTCCTTGTCCTTCACTTATTAATTTTTTTTGTCTTTCTATCTCGTAAGTTATTGCTCTTTCTATCTCTTTGAAACCATTTATATTTTTAATTTCTATTCTCTCATAACCTTTGATACTTACGTTAGCATCTGCTTTTACTATACAATTTTTAATATCAAATATCTGGATGTAATTTATTATTGTTAATAATCTTTTAAGAAATTCTCTTGCTTCTTCTGGACTTTCTAAATCTGGTTCTGTTACTATTTCACATAGGGGTGTTCCAGATCTGTTATAATCTACTAAAACTGTTGAACTTTGATGAACTAATGCTGCTGGGTCTTCCTCTATTTGTATTCTTCTAATCCTTACTTTTTTATTTGTTAATTCTAAAAATCCATCGTAACCTATTGGTATTTCATATTGAGTTATCTGATAATTCTTTCCCATGTCTGGATAAAAATATATTTTCCTTGAAAATATTACTTCTGGTGAGATCTTACAATTTAAAGCTAAGCATAATTTTAATGCATATTCCATTGCTTTTTTATTTAGAACTGGTTTTGAACCTGGAGCACCAATACAAATCTCACAACATCTAGAATTTGGTTCTTCGCTTCCTATTAAAGAACAAGAACAGAATAATTTTGTCTTTGTGTTTAAACTTACATGACATTCTATTCCTATTACTGCTTGCATGATATCTTAAGAATTGATTTGTTTTTAAAGTTTATTATGGCTTTCTATTTTATAAGTTATTGCTCTTTCTCTTTCTTTAAGTTTGATAATCTTTACTTTAGGATTTTTTGTTTTACTTGGAATCATCTTTGGAGTGTTCTTACTTATAGAGATTCTAAATTAAAATCTCTAGATGCGCTTAGATCTGAGTAAGGAAAGCTTTTTAAACATCTTTCTGGTTTGTTTTTTAGTTGATGGGCTCATGGTCTAGCGGTATGAGTTGCTTAATAAGTAACTACCAAACAACACCCTTACATGAAACTTTCTTGGAAAGAAATCTTCACCAAAGAAGGCAACTATGAGAGGTGTAGGTCGCCTGTTCGAATCAGGCTGGGCCCACCATTTTTTATAAATTTAATTTTCGTAAGCTTTATAAAATGTAACTACTGGTGAGATGTTATGAAAAAATTAGAAGCTTTAATTGGTGCATTGATTTTGTCTTTAACAACTTCAAGTGTAAGAGCAGATCCGTTTGATGGTTTTAGATTTCCAAATAAATATACTTGTCAAGCAAATACAAAAGTTAATTTTTCTGATACTGGAATTGCTGTAATTGAAACACCTAAATGTGGTGGAGATAATTATACTATTAATTCTCCTATAATTTATTCTGATGGTAAATTACAAGGACCAAAATTGGGTGCATTTTATAGTTTTGATTTATCTAATTTGATTGGAACTACTCTAAGCGCTGGCCCGTTCTTACTTGCAGGGACAGATCCTAATTTTAAAAGTTTATCTACCGTTCAAGCAGGTTATGCTACTCTGGGATTATATCATGATAGATTTTTGTTAGATGGAAGAGTTGAAACTACTGTTTCTAATGTTGTCGGTGGGAAAGATAAGGGAGAATTTGTTTACGCTCCTGGGGTGACTGTTAGTTATGAAATTGCTAAAAGTGGAGATAATGGTTTGAGACTTGGCGTTGATGCTTCTAGATCTTCGGATGTAAGACAAATTGATGTTAATGGTATTATCTGGGTTAGTACCACTTTAGGCGGTCAGTTTGCATTTGTACAAACAAAATTTGGGAAAGATTTTGTAAGCTTACAAACTGCAATTCATTTTTAGTAGAAATTTTCATAAGAGATAATCTTATAAATTTATAGATTGTTTAATTTTTATGGAAAAAGAAGAGAAAAAACAACAATTAAATGTAAGGATAAAAGACGGAGATCAATTCTATACTAATGAAACAAGTATTAATTTTAATCCAAATGAAATTATTTTAGACTTTAAATGTTTGACACACACTCATGATATAGGGGATCATAGAAGCTTAATCTTAAAACATTCTATAATTATCTTGAATCCTTTTCATGCCAAGTCTTTTTTAAGTTCCCTAGCTAGTGCTATTAAGGATTATGAAAATAAGTTTGGTGATATAAAAAAACCAGAGGCTATTAAAAAAGCTGAAAAGCTTGTTAAAAAAGAACAGAAAAAGGTCAAGGAAGATTCAAAGATTAATAATAATGATGAGAATACTTATTTTGGTTAAGAGTTAATTTTTTTTAATCTTTTTATTTATTTTAATATTAGGAGTTCTTTCAAAACCTTTAAATAGGAAATTAGTAGTTTTAAATTTATGCGCTGGTAGTATAGTGGTTAGAAATCTTATGGTTAACTTTTATTCGACGTTGCCAACGTTGAGACCGGGGTTCAAATCCCCGCCAGCGCATATTATTATCTTTCATTAAGTTTAGGTTTTTTTATTTTCAATCTATTTAACTTATGTAGAAGCGTTTAAACTTTTTACTTTTTGTCATTTATGTTTAACTTCTACCTTTATTATTCTTTTAGAATTCATTCTACTATTTTATATTTGACTGAATTTACCGAAAACATCTAAATCTTTTAAAGTTTTATTTATAATTAATTTAATCCATTGGTTTCTTTCTGTGTCATTTTTCTCTAAAGGTGGTAATTCAAAATGATCTATTTGTTCTCGTGTTAAATATTCTGTTAATTTTCTGTCTATTAATCTCTGAAATATTTCTGACATGGCCCTGAAGTTATCATCTTGTATTTTGGTTATTAGTGGAATTCTATATAATGCTTTGTAAGGGTGCTGTTTAGAGTGGCTTATTACAAATTGTTTATAATGTTCATTTTTACCACAAGATGCTTCTAAATAACAATAATTATCATGAACTGTTCTATCACATATTATTATATCATATTTAGCTAATTCTGCTTCTAATTCATATCTTGCTTGTGTTAATAATATCCAAGCTTGATCATGTAATCTTGTATTTTCGTCTATTATTTTTCCTGTTTCTTTTGCTTCTGTTGCTACTTCTGATATTACTCTAACTCTGAAGCCTCGTTTTTTTAATTCACCAGCAATTATATGGGCCATTGTAGTTTTACCAGTAGAATGTGTGGATATTAAACCTAATTTGTAAACCATATAATTTAGATTTATTTTATTATTATAAAGTTAGTTAAGATTTAATATATATTATGGATATCAAGAAATATTTATATAGCCTTAATTTGTTGATATACTATGGTTAAAGAAATAAGAGTTAGTCATATTTTAGTCGGAAGTCAAGAAAAAGCTACTGAAATCTTAAATAAAATTAAAGCAGGATATAATTTTGAGAAATTAGCTTTAGAAGAATCAAAATGTCCTAGCAAGAAGAAAGGTGGAGATTTAGGGTGGTTTGGAAGAGGCAGAATGGTTAGAGAATTTGAAAATTTTTCTTTTAATTTAAAAAAAAATGAATCTGGCATTGTAAAAACGCAGTTTGGTTTTCATGTTATTAAAAAAGTTGATGAAAAATAAATTTTAGGGGGAGGCATAGGCCTTTTAGTCCCTCTGAACTTACCCCCATTTTTAGTTGGTGCGTGGCTTTTACTACAAGTTTTATATGTTAAACCTTTATTAATCAATTATTAAATACTAATCAAGAATTGAGCTTCATAAACCTTAAAAAGGGATTTTAGCATTTAATTGTATGGTTTACTTATATTTAATTCCTAAATGGTTTGTTTGGATTGGTATAAGCATGGAATTCTTATTTGCTTTAGTAACTTTAATTGTTGCTTTATTTGCATTTAAGATTTACAAGCTTTCTGCACAGAGAGAACTTAAGTTATTTGGAATTTCTTTTTTATTTATAGCTTTAGCTTATGTTTCTTTGGCTTTGTTTAACTTATCAATATTATCTCAATTGAGAGAAAGAATAAATTATGTGGCTTTAGAAAAGATTGCTTATTTAGGTTTACTTGGTGTTTTTTCACATATGTTATTCTTTATTATTGGTTTAGTGACTTTAGCTTATATGACCTTTAAAATTAAAAAACTTAGAATTTTTATATTGTTATTAGCATTATCTTTAGCTGCGGTATTTCTTTCTGGATATAAACTGATGGCATTATATATTGTATTATCTATATTATTGTGTTTTGTTGTGTTTTATTACTTAAGAGAATACCATAATAATCAAAATACTAGGACTGGTTTAGTTTCTGTTGCTTTTATCTTTTTATTATTAAGTATTTTAAGTTTGGTATTCTCTGGACAGGGATATGTTTATTATGTTGTTGGACATATACTTGAACTATTTTCTTATTTAATAATCTTATTTAATCTTATATTTGTAGTAAAAAATGAACAAAAAAAGAAATAGTCTTGAGATCATAAGAGATATTCTTGAGGTAGTAAGGCAGAAAAATGGAAAAGTGAAGCCTACACATATACTTTACAAATCTAATCTTTCTTATCAAATGATGGATGAATATTTGCAAGATTTAATTTTTAAAGGTTTTATTATAGAAAGCAAGACCAAGACCGGAAGAACTTATTCTATAACTAATAAAGGCTTGGCTTATCTTGAGAAATATAAACTTATAAGTGATTTTACAGAATCTTTTGGTTTAGGATAAATAACCAAAAACTATATAAATTCCTACATTGGTTTATTCCCAAATTATATTCAATTTGGAGGCGATAATATGGTAGAAACTTTAAGTGAAGTATTTGTTGTGCAGGATTATAATTCTAGTTTATTTATAATTCCGCCCAAAAAAGATAAGTGGCCTAAAGATGATGATGACGGAAAAGATCGTGATGATGATAGACATATTGATATTGAAGATGAAGATGATGAAGAACATGAAGAATTTGAAGATGAAAGTGATGGTGTAGATGACGCTGAATGGTAAATTCTTTATTTTAGATTTAATGCCTTGGGGCTGCTCAGACCTGAGGTTTTAATTAAATTCTTTTCCTATTTGTATTAAGATTCCTTCTTTTAAATGATCTGATATTATCATCATTCCTACTGGTAGATTATTTCCAAAACCAACTGGAATATTCAAATGTGGTAAGCCTGCTAGGTTTGGACCAACAGTCATTATATCCATTAAATAATCTTGTAATGGTGTTAGTTTTTTTAATTCTTCAAATGTCGGTGGTAATATCGGCATTGTAGGTGATATTAAAACATCAACATTTTTTAATGCTTTTTTATATTCTTCTATGATTAATGTTCTTATTTTTGCTGCTTTTATATAATAGGCATCTCTGAAACCAGACATTCTTGAAAAGGTTCCTAACATTATTCTTCTTTTAGCTTCTTTTCCAAAGTTCTTACTTCTTACATTTGTAAAATATTCATCAAAATTTCCTTTTAGTTCTTCACTAATACCATAACGCATTCCACAATATTTTGCTAAGTTTGTAGAGGCTTCTGATGTTGCTAATAGATAATAAGTTGGAACACCATATTTCATTGTAATTGGGAGTGATATTTCTTTTATTGTGCAACCTTTTGATTCTAGGTTCTTAATTGCATTTTTAATTATTTTATTTACTAATGGATTTATTCCTTCATTAAATGCTTCTTTTATTATCCCTATCTTTAATCCTTTTATATCTTTAGTTAAATATTTTATATAAGAATCAGTTTCTTTATTTATTGAAGTTGAATCTTTTTGATCATAACCTGAAATTATTTCTAGCATTAAAGCACAGTCATAGATATTTTTTCCTAATGGTCCGATTTTGTCTAGAGAATTTCCATAATCTATTAAACCATATCTTGAAACTCTTCCATAACTTGGGACTAAGCCAAAAACACCACAAAAACTAGCAGGACTTTCTATGCTACCACCTGTACATTCTCCTAAAGCTATATGTGGAAAAGAAACTTTTTGTGTTATTCCCCCTGCTCCACCAGAAGATCCGCCAGTTGCTCTTTTTTTATCAAATGGATTTAAAGGAATATCAAAACCTAAACCAACATTAACTGAAAAACCACCAAAACCAAATTCATCTTGTGCTGTTTTTCCTATAACTATTGCCCCTTCTTTAATTGCTTTTTCTACTGCTGTTGCATTAAATAATGGTTTATAAGTTTTTAATATCTTTGAACCTGCTGTGCTTTCTATATCTTTAACACAAATTGAATCTTTGACTGAAATAAATACTCCAGCTAATCTTCCTTTAGTATTTTTGCTTAATGCTTGTGCTTGTTTTATTGCTAAATCTTCTGATATTGTATTAAAGTAGTGATATTCTTTGTTAATTTTCTTACATTCTTCTAAAACTTCTTTTGTGTATTTTACTATGTCAATCTCTTTATTTTGTACTTTTTTAATATATTCTTGAAGTTTCATATACTTGCCTCTGAAAGTAATCTTTGTCTCTTATCTTTAATAGGAACATCAAAAAAATTTAATTGACCTTTACATTGTATTGGTTTTTCTAATCTTTTTGGATTTTTTAAAATAAAACCATAGGTTTTTCCTGGAACAAACCAATTCTTTGATTTTGCTAAATGTTTGTCTTCTAGTTTATTAAAATCTTTTTTTGTTTGAAATTTTATTACATCAATTAAATCTGCAGTGCCTACTATTGCACCGTGAGGTAAATCTCTAGGATCTAAATCAAAACCATTTAATTCACTTAATGAAGCATGCAAAGCAAAAGTTCCTCTAAATTTAGTATTCCAATTTCTTAATTCTATTGTTTTCTTACCTTGTAGAATTAATTCTGGAACTGGTTGTTTCATTGAAAGTGCTTTCATAGTGCTTTTGGTCCTAGGAAATATGGATCTTTTTTGTGTTTTGCATTTTTTAAAATATCTTCTTTTGAAACTGATTGTTTTGGAATGTCCTCTCTTAATGAATTTTTTATTTCAATTGGGTGAAAACTTGGTTTTACTTTGTTTGTATCTACTTTATCTAATTCAGAAAATGATTTTAGTATTTCTTTAAATTGAGGAATAAATTCTTTTATTTCTTCTTCATTTAGATTTAATCTTGCATTTTTAGCTACTTTTAAAATTAGATCTTTGTTAACTTCCATTGTTATGGGAACCAAAATATAAGTATATAAAACTATTTTTCTTCTTATCTCTTCTATATCATTTTTAGGTAGTAACAATTTGGTAAGGTTTATAAAACTAAAGGTATAACTTTTTTAGATGACTAGAATAACTAATAAAGTAATTGCAAGTAAAATGATACATTCTTCTGTAGTCTTTAGAGGGATGGATCTAGAAATGTTTATGAAAAGTCCTTTTCATGATAGACATCTTAATTCTGTTGTAATTAAATATTTAAAACCAAATACAGGTTATGAATATAAACTTAATTTTACACATACTGAAAAGGATATACCTTGTCTAGTTGTTTGTACGGAATCTAGGGAACAATTTTTAAGAAAAGGAGACGAAGAGAAAGCTGAGAAAGCTTTAGTCCGTCATGTTCATGATATTAGGGAACATACTGGTGGTTGGTTTAATATTGATTATGTTTCTGGTGCTATTTATGGTACAATGAATAGTCCTTTTGGAGCTGATTATGGTCCTCAAGCTGATTCTTTAGCAATGGGTCTTTATTTTATTGATAAAGGAAATGGCTTTGATCCTCTTTTAATTGAGTCTACTACTACTTTGGCTGCTAAAAAATATTTAAGTGATATTCCCTTAACTCCTGAAGAGGAAATTAAATTAGGAGATCTAGAGAATTTAATTAAAATTACAAATCCAAATATATTTAATAGATCTTTGGCTAGAGGGCGTGGTGTTGAAGATCTTTGGATAAAAGAATTTGATAGATTAAATCATGTTGCTGGAATTTTACCTTTATTATATTTTAGCCATCAAGGTTTGGCTGCTTTTGCTCAATTTTACTTAAAAGAGAAACAAGAAATTCCTAATTTAAGATTCGCTGAAGTTCATTATCGATTCTTGCCTGCTGATATTTTAAATAACGCCATGGCTGATGGATTTAGTGCAGACAGTGTTCAATTATTTGGAACTAGAGATCTTGCAAATCTTTCAATATAATACTAAGTTTTTCTGGAAAATTTATAGTAAACAATTTTAAGCCCAATATTTATTATTATTTATGTTTAGATTGTTAAGATATGTTTTAAAATGGCCTTTAATAGTTTTAACTGTAGGTTATTTAACTTATAGTTCTCATGATAGAATTGAGAGAATTGTTAATGGTGTAAAATTCTTTCATGCTAATGCTGA
>CAYJSR010000012.1:11695-15065 GCA_964373095.1 Candidatus Woesearchaeota archaeon | reverse complement strand
CAACACCTTCTCAAGTAGCAGAAATTGATATTGATTTAGGCAGAAACAGGTGGCTAAGCTTACTTAAACAAAGCCTTAATCATCTGAATACGACAAAAAGGATGTAGTTTAAAAAATGACCCTTTAATACGACAGAGAGCTGTAAGTAATAAATTAAGTACTCAACATTCCATGGGTTTTTTTATAAGTATTATAAATCAAATATGCAGTGCTCTTAGCTTTTTCACCAGATAATTTTTCTAATTCTTCATAAATAACACTAGAATATTTTTTCTTAGGCGATATTGAATCTCTAAGTGGATTATAAATCTCTTTAAAACCAGAAAATAAACCTTTGAAAGGATTTTCAAATTTTATCTTATTAACGTTCTTATCTTTGTCTTCTTTCTCAGGTTCAGATGTATATTTATTTATCTCTTCTTGCAATTTAACTAAACTGGTTCCCACATATTCATCAATTAATTTTAAATCTTCATACATTTCTAAATTCTCAACAGCTTCTAGCTCTATATTATCTAGAGCATAAGCCTTGATTATAATATCAGTTCTCCCACCATGAACATAATGCCTTCCACCTTGCCCAGACAATGCAGAAGGAACGCTTCTAAACTTTAATGTGACTTCAGTGACTGCAAAATATTTAGTATCTATCTCAACTTCTTCAAAAGACTTGTGCACATGCCCTGGTTTAATTTCCCTTTTTCCATAAAGCTTAATTTCCATTTCCATATTACTAAATGAATTAACAATATGAGGATTAGTTAAATCACTAACCTTACCACTACTTCCACGCATCCTAAGTTTCTGTGCAGCAATTAAATAGGGTTTTAACCAATTTGCATATATTCTCAAAGTTCCCTCTTGAGCCTTTAAATAAATTCTCTCAATTTCATATCTTTTTCTAATCTCTTTTTCGCTGTATTCTTTCCACTCATTAAACTCTTCTAATTTTCTCCTTAGAATATTCTTAACTCTTTCATTTAAATCTAAGTCATTATTTATATTTTTAGGTTCATTTACAAAGAAAAATGCATCTCTCAGAGTTACAAATTGTAGATCTTGTACTAACAAGTTTATGCTTCCTCTACCTTTTTTTGCATCAACTTGGTCCATCCATATACCTTTAAGAGAATATAATGCAGCAGTTTTCTTTTCTTTATCAGTTGAGTTTTTTAATATATCATAAGGTCCAAGCCTTATCTCAAATTCCCTTAAATCATAAATTAAGTTTAAAACACTTTTAATAATATTATTTATCGTTGCTAAATATTCCATTGCTTTTTGCTGCATTAAACTAGATCTTTGTCCTATTTCTCCAAAATAACCAGAAGTTACTGAAGCTTCAAACATTTCACTACCTTTCCAAACTTTTAAATCTAAACCAGCAGGACTTGAATCACCCATAAAGTCTAGTATCCAGAAATATATTGGTTCTAAACCCTCACTTAAAGAATCATAAATTAGATTATAATTTACTAAAGGATCTTTGATTGCTAAGGGAGCCAATTCCATAAGCAAATTATTCTTTTCCTTACTATAAGCAGGATCATTTATAAGGTATTTTATATAACTTTTTTTATCTTTAAGTTCTTTGATCTTGCTCAAAGCCTTCTTTATGTCCTCTAGACTTAATGCCTCTTTTTCAACCATTGATTAATCAAAAGATATTTATATTCCATTATATTTAAAGATTATGTAATATGGGTTTATTAGATATATTTAGAAAAAAGAGGGAAGAAGTACCAGATTTTAATAATAACTTCAGTGAAGATCAAGTTTTACCAGAAGACATAAGACAGAATAATTTTCAAAATTCAGAAAATTTTAATAATAACTTCAGTGAAGATCAAGTTTTACCAGAAGACAATTTATCTTTAAGATTTCCCACTCAAAACTCATTTTCTCAACCTCCTCAATTAGATATAAACAGTAAGGATATACAATTAATTCTAGCTAAATTAGATTATTTGTCACAGAAACTTGAATTAATGGACAGAAGATTACAACTTATAGAACAGATTGCAAAGGAAAGCAGATGAAGTATCTTAAATCAATATTACTGATCATAATACTCGTAATTCTAGACCAGTTAAGTAAGTTTTATTTTATTAATAGAAATATAAAAATCTTTAGTTTCTTTTCATTAACATTTGTTAAAAATACGGGCGTATCTTTTGGTTTATTTAAAGGATATAATCTAATTTTTATTTTATTAACTTTATTAGTTATAGCAACTATAATATATAATTATAAGAAATATCCAAAATCTTATTTAGCATTTAATTTAATATTAGCAGGAGCAATAGGGAATTTAATAGATAGAATATTTAGAGGTTTTGTAATCGATTTTATTGATTTTAATTTCTGGCCAGTATTTAATTTAGCAGATTCATTAATAGTAATAGGCGCTTTAATTTTAATTTATAATTTAATAAAAGAAAAATAGTTTTAATGTTATCTTTTTGATGCTAACCTTTTATAGTCTTTTGTGCTTACAGTTTGTGTTGTAACTTTAGGCATAGTTTCTATGGTTTGATGGATAATATAATATCCAAAAACTGAGGGGTTTAATCTCAGAGTTCTTACACCGATAACACCAGGTTTATATGAATTAATACAAAGAACAGGATAGGCACTTGCTCCTTGAGAACAATCAAAAGAGAGAGTTCCACACTTTGGACCAATGTGCACTGCATCTCCTAATTTAGCTACCAACAATCCAGCCTCATCTTCTAGTGTTTTATATTGAAAATAGAAATTTGAAGAAGCTAGATCTCTCAGTAGTTCTTCTAATTCTTTATCCACGTATCTAGATATTATTACTTACTTTTAAATATTGTGTTAAACTAAATAAGCAAACAGCATATTTTATAAACAAAAACATAGATACTAGGATATACTTGGGCCCGTAGTATAACCTGGACAGAATTCGTGGCTACGGTAGTAATATAGAAACCATGAGATAAGGGTTCGAATCCCTTCGGGCTCGTTTTATATTCTAATTTCAAGGTTTATTATATCTTTAATAATCCATAAACACATTAACAAAGCAGCAGAAAGGAGTGCCAAAAAAGTATAAAAATTATAAGGGAATAACTTAGCATCAATTTTAGGTGGAATTTTAACAATAGCATGAGTATTTAGGTTAATGTCTAATCTTGGTTTCTTTATAGTTTCTATATCTCCAACTCTTTCATCAACTAAACTAAGAACAATATTTGCTTTTTCATTTTCTTGAGTTTCTATATCTAAACTAAGTGAAGGGCCACCACCTCTGCCTGATCCTGCATCACCACTAGATCTAGTAGCACTAACTTCAGTTCCGCTAGATAATTCTTCATTATTTTGTTCTAGAACTTTATTATCAACA
>CAYJSR010000012.1:4523-11595 GCA_964373095.1 Candidatus Woesearchaeota archaeon | reverse complement strand
CATTTTTCATTAACACATTCTTGATTTTTATCACAATCACTATTTACTTCACATTCAGGTTCAGGTATTTTATCACAAAATCCTTCTCTGCATCCTTCACCAAGTTTACAATCGGAATGTTTTAAACATCCAGTTTTATCAACACATTTTTCATTAACACATTCTTGATTTTTATCACAATCACTATTTACTTCACATTTAGCCCAACATATTAATGTAATTCCTTCTTGAGTATCTTTAGAGCAACTTCCATACATTTCTACACATTGTTGATATGCAGCTTCATCACCACTTATACAATTAACACTTTTAGCGCTGCTAAATTGAATTGTTATTAAAAGAATTATGAAAATAAAAATTATTAATATTATATTTAACCTCATTTTATTTTATTTAGACTAAATTTGTATTTAAACTTACCTATGGTTAACTTTAAAACTAAGTTATCTAATAAAATTACAAGGGCCTGTAGTATAACCTGGACAGAATATTTGGCTTCGGTTATAGGTAAGATCTATAATTTAATGCCTATCTAGGAGACACCAGAAGATGAGGGTTCGAATCCCTCCGGGCTCATTTCTTATTTTAAAATATTTTTATAAAACTTCTCCAAATGATATTTCTTTTAGTATCATCCCTTATTTTGTAAGTGGAAACTTCTTTTTATAGCTTCTATAAATTGTAGTTTTTTGAACTAGATTTTATTCCTTCTCTTCTTATGATAAACCTACATTGAGATTTGTCTCTATTCTAACAAAATTATCATCAGAATCAAATATTGCTCTTCTTACTAGATTTTCAAGTTCTCTAACATTTCCTGGAAATTGATAATCAAATAAACGGTTTGCTCCATTCTCTGTTGGTTTAGGTTTAAATGTAGTATGATATTTTAAGTTATATGTATTTACAAAATAGGAGAATAAATCTAAAACATCATTTTCTCTATTTCTCAAAGGAGGCATATCTAAAGAAATTACATTGACTCTATAAAATAAATCTTCTCTAAATACTCCTGATTTTACTAGTACTTCTAAATTTTCTTTAGTTGCTACAATTATTCTTCCTTTAAACTCAACAGGCGTTGTACTACCTAATTTATAGAATTGCCTTTCTTGTATTAATCTTAATAATCTTATTTGTGATTCTTTACTTAAAGAGCCTATTTCATCTAATAATATTGTTCCATATCCCACAACTTCTAAAAATCCAGATTTATTAGTTATTGCTCCTGTAAAAGCGCCCTTTTTATGACCAAATAATTCTGAATCCATTAATGTATTTTGTAAACTTGCAATATTTATCCCAATATATGGATTTTCTTTTCTTGATCCATTATAATGTATTGCTCTTGCTGCAAGTTCTTTTCCTGTTCCAGTTTCGCCAGTTATCAAGACTACACTTTCTTGATCAGGATTAGAAATAATTTTTCCTAAATTTATAAAAACATCTTGCATTGCCGGAGATTGCCCAATGATCATACTATTAGTCCCATCTAATATTTTATATCCAAAAAAATCATCATTGGAAAGTATTTGGGACACTTTAGGCGAACAAGGTAATACCCTTTCAGGAACAACAACTGATGAACCAACACCATTAGTTCCATGATTTAAATATTGCCCATATCTCTTTCGTTTATTATGAACTAAAGCACCTATATCAAGTTCACTAAGATCAATATGGCACATTCTACAAAGAGTTTCAAAACTTGCAACAATTGAAGGAAAAGTATCTCCATTTATGTAAGACCGAATTGTTTGTGGTGTAACACCAAGTTCTTTAGATAAAGTTTTAGTACGAATACCGCTTTCTTTTATCCTATTACCAAAAGCTACTTTATCTTTGATAGTTCCGGTTTCCATTAATGTTTTCAAGTACTAAAATTTAAAAGCTTATCTAAGTATAATATCCAAAAAATTAAATCAAATGTAAGAAAGCTAATAATTTAATATACCAAGGCACATCCAGAACAGTTAAAGCATAATCATATTTAGTATTATATATTTTATCGTTTAGATCTTTATAATCTATTTTAATATTAATTAATTTATTATTATGATTATATAAATCCTTACCACTAGTAAATATAATTATCTGTTTCGTATCAATAACAGAATCTAATTTCATAATAGGATTATCATCTATATTAATCTGAACATCTTTAACAGGAATACTTGTAGTAAGAATTATCGTAAAATTAAATTTATCTAAATAACTGGTAGGATTAGGATAAACTGCATTTGAAATCTGTAATCCTGGATTTTCTATAATATATATACTATTAACATCGGAAACAGAGATATCGTCAGAGTTAGCAGTAACAACCAAACTTTGAGCCCCAGGATTTAACTTTACTAAAAATTCTAAATTTTCTTTTGCATTGTCTTCTAAATCAATGTTTTTACATTCTTGTTTTAAACAAATAAATATATTCTTTAATTTATTATTATTTTTTATTTCACATTTAACTCTAACATCTTCATAACTTAAAGCAATATCTGGAGAAATACAATTTAAACTCAGAGTTTTAGAAACAATTCTTGCCTCTTCCTTATACTGGTTTTTAGAGATTAATTCATTAGCTTTGTCTAAAGTAACTATATCTAGATTTTTAGAATAAGTAATATTTGTATTTACTTTTTTATGAAACTGATTTTCTATTTCAATAGATGAAGTATAAACATAATTCTCTTTAGCATAGTCAGGAATTTTAGTTATCCAAAAAATTCTTTTAATTTCTCCAGGTTTTAATAATAAGTTTTTAATATTGCTATCAGTTAGATTTGTTGCTCTTGTAACAAAAAAAGAAGCAGGAAAATAATAATCATTT
Organism: Candidatus Woesearchaeota archaeon; assembly: GCA_964373095.1. Taxonomy (GTDB): domain Archaea; phylum Nanobdellota; class Nanobdellia; order SCGC-AAA011-G17; family GW2011-AR18; genus CAYJSR01. Next base: position 8,765 of record CAYJSR010000012.1, on the reverse strand, counting down.
CTATTTTTAACTTCTAACATAATAGGAACAAAACTTCCAGGTCCAACATTATTAGTTAAAGTTTTTATATTAAATTCTAATGGTGGATTTATTTTAGCCCCTGTGGAGATTAAACTGGCATTTAGAATTACTCCTTTACTTTGCATTTCTTCGTTCACAGATTTCCAAGTATATCTTATTGCAGCCTCACCAGAATCTACACTTTGTTTTAATTTTATATGTCCTGGATCTATCCAACCAAGTTGTCCATAAGTAACATCAAATGGCACCCAGCCTTTATCTGGAAAATAAACTTCAGCCCAACCATGAGACCCCCATGTATGTCCTAAATTAGTATAAGCTAATCCAGAGACAAATCTAGCTGGAATTCCCAAAGAACGCATCATTGAAATAAACAAATTAGTTAATTCATCACAAACACCTTGTTTATTTTCTAAAACCCAACTAGATTTTTGTACAACCTCTGCTGTTAAAGTTGAAAGATTATAGTCAATATTATTACGAACCCAATCTCCAATTTTAAAAGCAACAATATATAAATCATCTTCCCCATAAGCTAATTCACTAGCTTTATCTTTTATTTCAGGAGTTATATCAATAAATTTTGTAGGTTTTAAATAATTACTAACCACATCTTTTAATGGAAAATCTACTTTATTATCAATGATAACTAAAGCATTAGTTGTAGTTAATTTAGCTTCTAAACCAAAATTAAAATTATTAGTATTTGGATTATCCCACCTATAAACAAATTCATTATCTACAAAATTTATATTTGCTTTAGGATTAGAATATGTTTTTAGAGAATTTATAGTTTGTAAAGTATCATTCTCAGGAAAAAATGTTAAAAAGGCATTAAGTTCCTCAATTCTTGAATTAGTATTGGTACTAACAAGATCAAATTTTGTATCTAGTTTGAAATTTAAATCTAGATTAGAATAATCATTGAAATCATTTATATATTCTGTTTGTGCTATAACAAGTGGTAATAAAAATAATAAGAATAGAATACAAACAAAAATTTTTCTTAGTTTCATTTTAATAAACTTCTCATCCTTTCTATAAATATATCAAAATCTTTTTTATTTATTGAACCACCACAAGCATGAGGATGCCCACCACCATAACCATCTAATCCTTCTAAAGCAATGGGCATTAATTTAGCAATATCTTTATTTTGATCTCTAAGGCTCATCTTTATTGTGCCTTCCTTATCTCTACATATTATTATTGTCTTGTCTTTATATAAGTAACTTAATTCATTTGCAAGTTCTCTAGTAAAGCTCATTCTCCCTGATGGATAAATATACAATAATAAAGGATCTTTTTTATCATAATATTCCTTTATCTTATTCAATATAAATTCATATTCTTTATTTAACTTTTCATATCTCTTATACACTAGAGTTCCATATTTTGTAGTTTGATTTAATATTTCATAAGGTGATTCAATATTTTCTAAAGCATCTAAAGATTTTTTAACATCTGAAGTCTTACCTTTAATATTAAAAGTAATTAATTTTACAAACATTGCTAATTTAGTCTCATAAGATAAATAACTTGGGTCTTTATTTACTTTATCTAAAATATCAGGATATTCTTCGACAAAATCTTTTAAAAAATCAGGGATCATATGATCAAATACGCAACCAATAACAGCCAACCATAAGTCTGTTTTTGTTACACTATAAACTAAATAACTAGTGGGAATATAAATATCTTTATTATATTTTAATGGATTAAAATAAAAAACTCTCTTCAATTCTAAAATTGGATGATGATCTAATATCAAAACATCGCATGGAATTTTATCTCTAAATTCTTGTGTGATAATTGGTCTATCTAATATAACAACCAAATCTGGTCTTTCATTTTCAACATATCTTAAATAAGAATAATCAATTCCATTTTCCCCACCACTCTTTATAGCAACACCATGGCCTTTCTTAAAATATTTTTTAAGTATAAGATAAGCTGCAGTTCCATCTCCATCATCATCAAAAAAATATAAAGGATTATTAGACTTTGATAATATATCTTTTATTTGATCAAGTTCGTTTTGTTTTAACATTGGTAAAGTTTAAATTCACGTATATATAAGAGTTATCCATGGCAATTCAAGAAATAATATTTTATTTGATATTGGCTCTGGGTATTATTATATTTTTAAAGCTTGATAAAAGATTTAATCTAATAAATAGGATTTTAATAATGGTAGTAATAACTTTAGTGATATTATTAGTATTTTTATTTTTATCAGCAATTATAGGTATTGTAATTATAATTCTCTTTGTAATAATATTAATCGCGTTTATTGAAGAAAGCAAATTTAAGTTCAAGAAGTTAAGAAGAAAATAGAATACCGAAAGGTATTTAAGTAATTTTTAATAGGTATTCTACATGAATAACAAAAAGATTTTACCTTTAGCAGCTATGGAAAAGTTATTGAAACAATGTGGTGCTGCAAGGGTTAGCGAAGACGCAAAAGAAGTAATGAAGGACATTCTTGAAGAGTATGGAGAGCAACTAGGTCAAAAAGCTGTTAGAATTGCTCAACATTCTGGTAGAAAAACTATTAAAGGTTCAGATCTAAAATTGGCTGTAAAATGACTTTATTTGAAATTTCAATGTTAATACTTGTAATTCTTATATTACTCTCAGGTTTTGTTATGATTGTTCTTGAAGAACTAGAATCAAGAGGGAAAATTTCCTTATAATTTCATAAATAAAATTATTTAAAGAAATGGATATTTACTTTGCTCTGCTTAAATTTGATCTTATGCTTGGTCTTGATTTTTCATGTCCTTTTCCTTTTCCAAGTAAACTTCTAGATTTTCTAGCAGCAGAAGTCTTTCCATGATGTACTCTTCCTCTGTGCTTACCAGAACTAATCCAACCTAAATGTGAATCATTAGCTACAGATGGATGTTTAGGATCAACTAATATTACTTCATACCAATAATGTAATCCATCTTTACCAACTTTATAAGAATTTAAAACTTCTAAATTAGGATAATTCTTAACTGCTCTTGCTTCTGCAAGCCATTGATAACTCTTTTTTAAAACTAATCTTTGTCTCATATGTGCAGATCTTCTACCATGTCTGATACTAGGTCTTTGTTTCTGCCCCCTAGGCATTCTGACCCTAATTAGAATAACTCCTTGTTTTGCTTTATAGCCTAGTCTTCTTGCAGAAACTAAATCAGTAGGATATTCTATTCTCAAAGGAGTAGGTTCTTTTCTCCATTCTATTAATCTAACTCTAACTAAATCAGAATAAGCATCTGTTCTTTCTCTGTGCAAATTGCTTAAATGTTTATATAATCCCATAAATTCTTTGAAAACTGGAAGTATATTTAAATGTTTCTAAGCATAATACTAAAGAATTACAGCAATATTTATATAGATGTTCAGTTATTATTTATAGTATGAAGACAACAGGAATACTAAAACTAATTGTTGGTTTAATCCTTCTTGTAGCTGCTGTTTATGCTGTAGTAGTTTGGTGGTTACCAGAGTTTTTAACTTTATTGAAAGGTGGAATTCCAGTCTTAGTTTTCTTAGTAGGTTTAGTATTTATACTTCTTGGTTTTGAAGATTAATAATGGCGCTAATCTCAATAATAGAAATAATAAATATAATAATTGCAATAGTAGTTGTAGGTTATATTTTTACTGGATTATTTCCTTTAAGGGGAAGTAAAAAAGATATTCTTGATTCTTATACAAAGGGTTTTGATTGGAGTGAATTCTGGTTTGTTTGTTTAGTAGCAGCACCAGGAATCATTCTTCATGAAATGACTCATAAATTTGTAGCAATGTCTTTTGGTCTGCAAGCAATATTTCAAGTTAATCCATTAGGATTAATCATAGGTGTAGCATTAAAATTATTAGGAACGGGATTTATATTATTAGCCCCTGGTTATGTTATGATATCAGGAACCAATGCAATTCAAGGAATGTTAACTGCAGTTTCAGGGCCGTTAATGAATTTATTATTATGGTTAACTTCAATAATAATATTAAAAAAGGCATCTCATCTCTCGAGAAGATCAGCAATATTTTGGAGTTTAAACAAAGAAATGAATAAATGGTTATTTATTTTTAATATGTTACCAATACCTCCATTAGATGGTTTTAAATTTTGGTTTACTTTATTCAATTTATTATTCTAGAAAACTATCTTAACTAACTAGAAATAGGACAAAAGATAAAACATATATACCAACAATATCAAACTCTA
>CAYJSR010000012.1:0-4513 GCA_964373095.1 Candidatus Woesearchaeota archaeon | reverse complement strand
TTAGAAAAAATCTCTTTGGCTGTTCCAAAGGCTGAAATTAATTTTCTAATCTTAGAAGTATTTCTCTCTTTGTCTTCAGGATCTAACAAACTACCACATTCAACACACATAAATTGATGTTCCATTGCATTTTCTAATGTTAGCCTCATACACTTATTAGGACAAGTATAAAAATCATGTGAAGACTCTCGATCTAATTGTCTTTTAAGAATGCTTAGTTTTATCTCTTTAAGTTTTAAAACTTTATCTTCAACTTGTTTTGTATTCAAAGTAAAGAAGTAAATGTACCATCCCTTCTTTCTGTCTTTTTTTCTATTGGAAGTAATAAGATTATGTTGTTCGAACTTATAGATAATGTTTCTAATTTGATTTATAGTCAATTTTAACTTTTCAGCTAATGTAAATTCATTAACATTTTCTTTGCCTTTAAGAAGCTTATAAACTGCGTATCCTTCTTTACCACCTACCTCAGTAATTGCTTCTTCTATTTGTTTTTGTGTAATTCTCATGTTTCAAGCAAAATTAATTTTGGGTAATAACCTTTATAAATGTTACTTAAACTTTGTTGAAAATAAAAAATTTACTACACAAAGATAATTAGAAAACTTTTAATACCTAAGATCTCACTATTTTAATTATTAAAACGGGGTGAAAGATGGGGTTATTCAGTTCAAGTGTTAAAAAAGAGGATAAGAAAGCGGTTACTCAGAGTTATCAATCACAAAATTTACCAGAATTTCCATCAATACCAAGTGATAATGAATTTTCTTCAGAATTCCCAACATATGAATCAAGTGTTGCAGATATAAAAAAAGCAGTAAATGATGGAAATGAAGAGGATTTTTCTATTCCGATAAGATCTCCTCAAATAAATGCTAAAACAATGTTAGGTGCTACATTAAATCCTCCTCCAAATTTTAATTTTAATGTTCCTGTAAATATAATAAAAAGACCGCAGATCGGACCAGAAAAACCATTATTTGTTAAAATGGAGAAATATAAAGAAGCAATGCAAACTTTGGATGCACTTAAAATGAAAATAAATGATGCTGAAACGTTAATAAAATCCATTGAAAATATAAAATCTGAAGAAGAAACAAAACTTCAAGCTTGGAAAAAAGATTTACAAAGTATAAAAGAGAAATTAAATTCTATTGATAGTGATTTATTTGAGGTTTAGATGCAAAAAAATGTTAAATTTACAAAAAGTAATGAATCAAGCCAACCAATACATATTAGATTAGAAAACCCATTAGATTTAAGAAAAAAGATTCTAAGTGCAGCAATTACATCTTCAAAAATGCTTCAAGCTTATTCACAATTACAAGAAATACAAGATCATAGAAAAGCAGTTTTGAATTCTCTTGATTCTAAACTTAAAGAGATAAATGCTTTAACTAAGAAGTTTAGACAACAAATACCAGCTATACGTTATAAAGAAGATTTACCAAAAATAAGAGTAGAGGAAGTTAAGATTGTTTCAGCTCCAAAAATAATAAAAGAAATTCCTGCAACAAATACAAGAGACTCAGAGGTGGATCAACTTAAGAAAGAATTAGCAGACATAGAACATAAACTTAAACATTATTAGAATTGAATTTTATCATTTAGTTTTAAGTTCTTACAGCTTTTTAATTCTAGTATGTATTTACACTTAATGGGTTTTATAAATAGTGTAAAAGGTTTTGCTCTTTTTAATATTTTAATTACTTTTTTATCTTCATTCAAATAAACAATATCAATAATTAAAAAAACAAATAACATATGCAATGAGATAAATTCTTCTTTCTTAAATATAAATAATAATCCATCATTTTTAGGAAACTTAAACATTAAGCCAGTTAAATGACTAAGATAGGTATTACATAAACTAACATTAAAAATCCCATTTTTAAATTTAATAATCATATGAAGGGGATATAGTCAAAGCTTAAAAATCTCTTTATTTTCTATTCAATTAATTTTATGTGTATATTTATTATTACTTTTCAGTTATTTTTAGGAAACTTAAACTTAATATATTCCATTTTGGAGATTTTTAGCTCCCTTTAACTTTACAGCTCAGAAACAAGTTAAGTTTATAAATAATACAATAAAACCATTTATTACTCATAATCAAGAGCTTATGAAATTAAAAGCTTCGGGGACTGTAGTTGGAAAAGAAAAAAAATAAAGTTTTGGAAGAAGATTTGCAACCTGTTGTGAATATTGGTCTTATTGGACTTTAAATTTTAAGCTTAGTGCTTATTAAACCAAAGATGTAGACCATGGCAAGACAACAATTTTGCAGGCTTTAAGCGGTAAGTGGGCAGACACACATAGTGAAGAAGTTAAAAGGGGAATAACAATAAAGTTAGGCTATGCTGATGTCTCTTTCTATAAATGTAATGAACATGGTTATACTAAAGAAAAAAAGTGTAATAATTGTATAAAACAAAGGACTGTAAGTTTTATTGATGCTCCAGGTCATGAAACTTTGATGGCAACGATGTTAAGCGGTAGTGCAATAATGGATGGAGCTTTATTATTAATAGCTGCAGATGAAGAATGTCCGCAGCCACAAACTAGAGAACATTTAATGGCTTTAGATATTTTAGGTATTAAAAATATTATAATAATTCAGAATAAAATTGATTTATTAAATAAAGAAGATTTATTTAAAAATTGTAATCAAATAAAAAACTTTGTAAAAGGAACAATAGCTGAAAAGGCTCAAATAATTCCTATCTCTGCTAAACACAATGTTGGAATAAATAACTTAATAGAAGCTATAAGTGAAGACATTCCAACACCAGTAAGAGATCAGACTAAATATCCATTAATGTTTGTTGCAAGAAGTTTTGATGTAAATAAACCGGGCAGTGATATAAAAGATTTAGTTGGTGGAGTATTAGGTGGCTCACTAAAACAAGGAATTTTTAAAATTAGTGATAAATTAGAAATTGGTCCTGGAAGATTAATACAAGAAAAAAACACGGAAAAATGGATTCCAATTAAAACAGAAATAGTTTCTTTAATAACTAATAGTCAAAATGTACAAAGCGTTCATGCAGGTGGTTCTGTTGCATTACAAACAAGATTAGATCCTGCAATTGTAAAATCAGATCAATTAAGTGGTAGTTTAGTTAGTTTAGAAGGTAAACTCCCTCCAACATGGTTAGAGCTCAAGCTTCAGCCACATTTATTAGAAAGGGTAATAGGTATAAAAGAAGAAACGAAAGTAGAACCCATTAAAAAAGGAGAACCATTAATGTTAAATGTAAATGCAATGACTACTGCAGGTATAGTTGTTAATTTAGAGAAAAATAAATTCCATATAAAATTAAAACGCCCTGTGTGTACAGAAAAAGGAAGTAAGGTTGCTATTTCTAGAAGAATTGGAACTCGTTGGCATTTGGTTGGTTGGTCTTTTATTTAAATATAAGAAATCAATAAAAATAAATATTTTAGTTAGCTTTAAAAACTATAAACTTTCCTTAAAGATTGCCCCAATCGTCTAGCCCGGCCAAGGATAAAGCCCTTTCGAGGCAAACTTTATTTAAGGTTTGGGTATGAAGAAAGGCTTTGACGCGAGTTCGAATCTCGCTTGGGGCATTATATTCTTTGTTCAAGTCCCTAAGCAACAGAACTCTCATCAGCTGTGTGAGTTCCCCATTTTTTACTAGCTGTCCTGCCATACTACATTAAAAATAAACATAAAAATCTTAAAAGCTTAACTAATGATACCAAAATAATCTAAACCAATTTTAAGAATTGTTCTGGTGAAATTATCTTAATATTTCTAAACTTTTTAATAATGAGTAAATGCTTTTTGTCTTGGCTAACAATATATTCTGCTTCGCCTTCGACAGCAGCTTCTAAGAATTTATTATCATCTGGATCATCTTTAATAATTTCAATCTTTTCTTTAGGATCAACCATTATTGCCTTACTTAGTATCTTATGTATTGTTTGTATTCTGGCTTGTTGGTATTCAGTAGTCTTTTCAAGTATTTCTTCTGAATGGAGAATTTTGTCATATTCTTCTAAAATAGGTAAACTAACTATAATCTGAATTTTATCTCTATTTATATCCTCAAGAACTTTAAAGCTGGCTCCTGTCCAAAATGTTCCACTAACTACGACATTTGTATCTAAAACTACTCTCATAAATAATCATCTCTTTTTACGTAATTTATGCACTAGCTCAGACACACCTTCTTCGCTTATTTTCTTTTTAGCTTCTCTTAATGGTTTAGTTATTTCTTCCCAAGAAAGACTTTCTACTTTTTTAATCATTAGAGAATCACCCTCTAAAAAGAATAAGACTTTCTCTCCTTCTTTTAGATGCATTTTCTCTCTTATAACAGTTGGTATTGCTATCTGTCCCCTAGCACTGATTGTCCCCATATCTATTGCTTCAGCCATTTTTATTGACCCCCATCTTGAAAATAAGATTAATCTTGTATATAAACTTTGTTATTTTTATAATGAAATCTAAACTCTTTAATATTTACCTTAGCAGTCTTCACAT
>CAYJSR010000011.1:0-15698 GCA_964373095.1 Candidatus Woesearchaeota archaeon | reverse complement strand
GCTGTGAAGTGAGCGTATTCGCGAACGATGGGATAGGCTCGGAACTTAGTTTACTCTATAGACAAAACAATCTGGAAAAGACAAATGCTAAGAAGGAAGAATGGTGCCATAAAAATTTAGAGCTTACTAGAAAGTATAAACTGGTTCATCACTATCGAATAAGACAAAAACAGCTTACACTACAATACCTAGAAAACGAGACTTATAAGCCTTCTATCCTTGAATTCTTTGATTCAGTTTCCAGAAAGCTACTTGCCGATCTACTGTATAGATAGGTATTTTTATAAAGTCTTTAAAATCCTATATTCTACGCCGAGGTCGCCTAACCTGGTATGGCACAGGATTGCTATATCTATGGTTTGCAGATATCCTGCGTCCTAACGGACTTGTGGGTTCAAAAACTATAGAAGCACTATCATGAATTTGGCTAAGTGCCTATCTATGATTGATAGTCCCACCCTCGGCGTATTATTCTTTTCAATAACTTTTTAATTACTTCTCTAATAGTTTTAGTAATGAAACCTGTAGACTTAGTTGATCAGGAACTCAGTACTATCGAATTTAGAGAACCTATAATTATCACAAACGGTGTTTTAATTGAATTAGATAGATTTGCTAGATTAAGAGATCATTGCGATGTTGTATCTTATGATAAATCTACTAGGGAAACATTGATTCCAGAAAAACTAAATGATATTCAACATTTGTTAAATATTTATGCTCGAAGGTTTCTAACAGCAACATATTTTTCAGCTACTCAGCAAGATGGTTTTATTAGGGGAAGTTCAATATCTGCTGAATTTTCTTATCGTAAGGCAGCAAGAGCTGCGAGAATTTTAGTTAATTTACAACATAAGCCTATTACTCATTGGATGTATCGTGGTATGTCTACTTATGTTTCAGCAGCAGAACAAGCAGAGATTTGTGAAGAACCTTGTTCTATTTCTTATGCTTATTTAAATGCAGCAAGAATGGGAATAAGTCTACTTAACTCAAAAGATCTTAGATTTCTAATGGATTTTATGGGTGATTATGCACCAGAACGTTTAGAGCAATCGGTAGTAGAAATAATTGAATGTATGAATCTTCATATTAGTGGGTTTGTTGATCCAAGGTTGAGATCTTTGGCTAAAGGAGTAAATTACTGGGCTGAATCAAAAGGTTATTAAGAGTAACATTTAAAAGTTATAGAGTTTTCTTTATATCATGATTAAAGTTGCAGATAGAGCATTAGATTTTATTTTAAAAGATACAAATGGTAATATTGTTAAATTATCTAATTTTAAAGGTAAGAATCTTGTTTTGTATTTTTATCCTAAAGATGATACTCCTGGATGTACTGCTGAAGCTTGTAGTTTTAGAGATTTATTTTCTGAATATAAGAAAAAAGGAATTATTGTTTTAGGAATTAGTAAAGATGATGAAAAATCTCATAAGAAATTTGTTGAAAAATATAAATTACCATTTACTTTACTTTGTGACGCTGATAAAAAAGTACAATTACTTTATAATGTTTGGGGGAAGAAGAAATTTATGGGTAGAGAATTCGATGGAACTTTAAGAACTACTTTTTTAATTGATAAAAACTTTAAAATAAAAGCAATTATTAATAAAATTAAATGTGAAACACATGCTGGAGATGTTATAAAAATGTTTGAGGATTAATATGGGAAAAAAATATAGGGTTGAATTGGATAGGGAAGGGTGTATTGGTGCTGCAGCTTGTGTTGCTGTTGATCCTGAAAATTGGATGATTGTAGAAGATGGAAAAGTTGATTTAAAAAATAGCATTCAAGATAAAAAAACTTTATTTTTTACTAGAGAGATTGATGAATCTGAATTGGCTAAATGGAAAGAAGCTGCTGAATCTTGTCCTGTAACTGTTATTCATATTGTTGATTTATCTACTGGAAAGAGGATAATATGAGTGAATTAGAATGTCCGAAATGTAAGAGTAAACATACAGATGTAGTTGAATTAATGGGGAGTAAATTTTTAATATGTTTAAGTTGTGGTTATGATGAAAGTGAAGAAGTTTTAGATGTTTATCCAGAATCTAGAGGTGGAAAAGGCGGGAAAAGTTCACCATATAAACGTGGTGGGGCAATGAGAAGTTCTAATATTAAACATTAATACTTTTCTAAAGGTTTATTAATATGTAATATAATAATTATTTATGGCTGTAAAAACAAGAGATGATGCAATTAAAAAGTTAAAAAGGGCCCTTGATGAAGAAGTTTTAGATATTATTCTAGAAAATTTAGATCAAATAAGAGATTCTAAAATCTTTGGAGAACATGCTGATGAATTTAAAACTTTAAAAATTAATGTTAGAGAATCTAAAAAGCCACAGGATGCTAAGTTATTAATTAATAATTTTTTAAGTCATATATTAACTGTAAATACAATTGGGATTATAGCATCAGATATATTTATAAAAAAATTTAACGATCTTGATGAAAATACTAGGACGCGGGTTATTACTTTAATAAACAAGATAGTTAAAGATAAAACAAGTTATCCTTTAGAGACTGTTGGATATTATAATTCATCACCAAGAGGATCTAATGACTTGAGAATAATCTGGAGATTGGATGGATCTAATGTTATGTTTGAGGATCTACATAAACATGATTTTAGATATGATAATTTGATAACTCAGTTACGCTATAGAAAAATAAATCCTAGAGATAATTACTTTGGAGACTATCGATTAATTTAATTGTTCATTAAATTGAATAAGTGTTGGTTTTTTAAATTCTTCTACAATAAATTCTAAAAATGTGCTTGCGCTTGCTATGGATTTATAATCTTCTTGTACAAATAACCCTCTTGTGTATCCTTGTATGGTTCTTTCTTTAGTTTTTAAGTATTCATTTATTCTTCTTAGAAGTGGATCATTGGAATATTCTAATGAATCAAATCTTAATCTTGCTAATCTTTCTGAAAATGTTAAATATGTTATCTGAATCTCTTTGTATTCATGTGCAACCATTATATCCTCTCTTTCGTTCTTTAGAGTATATGCTCTCTTTCCTAAAACTATACATTTTTTAGGTTCGTGATATAAACTTAGCCCTTCCAAGTTCCTTTTTTTAGAATTTAATCTAATACCAAAGACTTCTGATAGTTTTAATGCTAACTCGTCTGTGTTTGTTATATCTCTTAAATCTAATTTTGAATCCATTATAGAATTGTTAAATGTTAGGTAAAAGGTGATTAACTATACCTTTCTTCTAATTTAGCATCTCCCCTTATGTGGTAGCCTCTTACTTCCCAGAATCCTGGTTTATTTTCTTTCATGAATTCTATTTTATTTAAGAATTTAGAACCTTTCCAACCATATAAATGTGGAATTATAACTCTTAATGGTGCCCCATGTTCTTTGGGTATCAATTTATTTTCTAATTCATAAGCTAATAAAGTTTTATTATTATTATTTAAATCTTTAATTAATATATTTGTTGAGTAACCATCTGAACCATGGAACATTGCTGCTTTAACGTTTGGCTTAATTTTTATATATTTTAAAAAATCATTCCATAAAACTCCTGACCAATTAATATTATATTTTGTCCAATGAGTAACACAACTAAAATCTTTTCTTAAATCTGTTTTTTTCATTTTTATAATATCTTTCCAAGTAAAAACTTTATTTTCTTCAACTTCTCCTGTTATTTCCAACTTCCATGTTTCTGGGTTAAATTCAGGTTGTATTCCCAGATCTAGGACTGGAAATTTATCTGTTAAATATTGTCCTATTGGAAGTCTTTTATCTAAATTTTCTTTTCCGTGTTTTCCTTTGAAAGCTTTTGCTATATTTTCTTTTGATTTTATTAAAGAAGTGTTTAACTTATCTAGTGTTTCCATCTTATTTTAGAATAAATTTGTCTATCTCTTTTTTTGCTTTTTCTCTCTTCTTTTGATGTTCTTTTAAGTATACACTAACTTTTTCTATTAATATTTGTTTTAATTCTCCAGATAATAATTTTCCTGATTTGTAATTTTTATAAATATTTTCTAATTTTTTATCATCAGGTTCAAAAAACATTCTTAGATATTGAAAACTTACATCAATATCTGGATTGCCTCCTTTTTTTCTGTGTTCTTCTAATGTTGCTTGACCGCCTGAGAATGCATATTTTTTAATTTTATTAGTTGCTTCTTCTATAGTATCTGTTAGTGCAATGTATGATGTAGGATCACTACTTGACATTTTACCGCCTTCTTTAAGTCCTGGTAAGAATATATGATATGATGAGCTTAATTGTGTAAATTTATGTAATTTCATCCTTTGAGAAATATCTCTTGCCATTTTTATGTGAACATCTTGGTCAGAACCTACAGGAACTATTACAGGACAAGGACTTTCAAATTCTTCTAATTGTGGATGAAACATATCTGAAAATTGTAATAGTGATGAACTTAGCTTTGCAGGACTTACATCTTCACCATAAAGTGATTTAACTTCATTAAATGTGACATGTCTTGCTGCAGTATTAGCTAAAGAATAATAAGCATTTGATTTTTTTCCATCATTTGATCTTTTACTTTGAAAATAAAAATCACAATTTTTGGGATTTAATCCCATTGCAATATAATTAGTTAAATATTCTTCAATGGCAACTTTTCTTAATTCTTCCATATTTGGGTTTCTTGTGTTGTATGCTTCTACGTCTGCAACTGTAATGTAAACTTTTGCTCCTAAAGATTGATAGAATAATATTTGTTGAACTAACATTGCATGTCCTAGGTGCATTTTACCAGAAGGCATTAGTCCTGTCATCATTACAAATTTTTGTTTATTTTTAATTGCATCTAGAATTTTATTAAAATCTCTTTGTCCGTATATAATGCCTCTCCTAAATAATAAATTATCTCTAAATTTTTTAGGAAGGTCTTTAAACATAGGTGCTATACCAAATTCTTTCATTAATTTATTATAATCAACATCTCCTTTTACTTCCCAAGGCGTTACTGTGAATGTCATTTAATTACCTCATTTTATAAATAGTTTGATATTTGTTAGTTATTAAAGATTATGCTTCAGAATATTTATATATGTTCTAGTTTATTTCTTAATAATGACTGATTCAACTATTGTTTTTCAACAATGTCCAAATTGTTCTAATAAAATGATTGGGATTGCAGGCAGAAAAGATGCTATTTGTAAAAATTGTGGTTATAAAGAACCTTGTTGTTAATATTATTACTATTATCATTTAATATAGAAATATTTATAAATGTGTTACTACTCTAGAAGTATTACTGATCAAATGGTAAATATTATTGATGTTAATAACGGTTGTAAGTCTATTCCTGTTCCAGATACTTTAGATTTATCAATTCCAGGTTATAGAACTAATGTTATTGTTGGTGCGGCTCTAGTAAAAGGTACAAGTTTAGAATCAAAATTAGCTGATTATAGATTTCATATATTTGATATGTTTCATGGTGATGCGGCAAGAGAGATTTCTGATTTTCAAATTAGTAATTTAACTCCTGTAGGTTTTGATACTAGAACTAGTGATCTTGTCTATGATCTTCAAGGGCATTTAAATATAGCAACTAACGATGGCAATGTTTTTCCAACTGATGAAAATATTTATAGATTAAATAAGGTTGATTTTAGTATTACTGATAATCATGCTATAGATAAATATGCATTAAATACTAAGTGGGTTAGTGTGTTAAATTCTAAACAAGAGGTTATCGGTGTTATGGCTCGTGAAGATGTTGAGACATTAAGTAGAGATAATCTGAATGATTATGCAATTAGTTCTGTTGAACTTGCTGCTGTTAAGCCTTTAGGAAAATTGGCTACTTTATTTGGTAGAAATAAAGGATTTTATCATTTAGAAGGTTCAATAAATTTAATAGGTTTAGATTCTAGAAAATTTTTAAATTCTTTTAGATGTAGAGTCGATTCTGAAAAGATTAAATGGACTATTGAAGCAGCAAGAGATTATGATTTAGATGTGGCTATTGCAAGAGAACCTAGTCCTTATGGTGTTTCTGAACAAACTCCTGTTGAAACAGAAACAATTAAAAGAAAAATTGGAATTGGAAATATGTCTATGGCTAAATCATCTGGACTTGTCTTAGGTTTGGCTCTTGCATCTCTAGGATTTTATGCAGCAATAAAAGCACAACCATCACAAGTAGAATTAGATCTTGCTAGTAAGGCTAATAAATTTTACGAAGCTGGTAATTACGATGATGCTTTAATTGCGGCAGATATAGCTCAAGATGAATTAAAATTAAATTCAGTTAGAAGAACTTTTTATTTACTTCCATTTACCCATTCACCTTATGAAACTTTTAGATCTAATGTTTCTAAAGAAAAAACAAGAGCTATAGGCTTTGTTGCAGCTTCTTGTAGTGCTGTTCCTATTACTCCTGAAGATAAAACAAAGAGTACTAAAAAAGGAAAAGAGATAACTAAAGCTCCTGCTGTTCCTGCAGAAACAAGTGGAGTACAAACTGCTAAAGGTAAAAAATTAGAAACTAAAGTAGCTACAGGATTTACTTTTATAAGAAAAAATTCAAAGGGTTTTGATGTTTATAGATATCGTGTACAAACTGGTGGAGCACCCGGAGCAGTTGCTAGTAAATTTAATGCATGGGATGATGGTTTAAATAGAAATAGTTATGGAATGGTTACAAGAGATGATGTTACTAATGATAGAGGGGAAAAAGTTTCTAGCTTACAAAAGGGTAAAGATGTTTATGTTTTAGCTAAGAAAAAAGGTATTAAAAAAGAACCAATTAGAGGTGATACTATTAAAAAAGATACTAAAACTTATGAAGGAAGATCATACAGGGTTGTAAGTAATAATCATTATTTTTGTCAAGGTTATGGATATGATATTCTTAATAAGGCTGCTTTAAAATATCTTAAAGAACATAGTGATGCTAAAGGAGATTATAGATTAAAATTTGGTGTTGGTAGAAATGGAACTATCACTCATGTTGAACCCTTTGAAGTCCGTGGAAATATTGGAAGATTTGTTAATGAATTAGCAGATAAATTACAAGGTGAAAGCGTTACTGTAAAAGCTGGTGAATATGTTACTGATCATGGTTTTGGAATAGGTGGAAAATAAAATGCCATTAAATAAAAGAAAAATTGGAATCGGAGTTTTATCATTAGCGGCTGCATTAGGTATAGGATATTTAACTTATAACCATTTTAAGGATACAAATGAAGATGTAGTATTAGATAATTCTAATGATATTAATGGTAGTGATTTAGGTTCTACTAGACCTAAAGATATAGCTGATTTCTCTGATGATCATTATAAAGAGAGAAAAACCAATGATACAATTGAACTTAGGGTAAGACAACATGAACTTAGATGCTTTGACGATAATAATCAAGAACTTTTATTAAGGAGATCTGTTGAAAGTGGTTCTAACTTTAATTATTTGCCTATAGATGTAGAAACTGGAGTTAAATATACCTGTGAACCTATTACTTTAGATCCAGAAGATATAGTTGTAGGACTTAAAGTTAGATATTGTTCTAATCCAATCTTTAATCTAAAAAATGTAAAAAATTTATGCCCTAATATTATTTATAATAAATTAAAACCTATTGATGGTGCTTTGAAATTTAGAGTTTATGATCCTGGGTCTTATGTTGTAACTTTTATTTGGGATAGTCCTGAAACTACAGCTCAACATCTTAATGCAACATCTGATAATTCAAAAGTTATTATTTTAAATGTTAATGATTTGGATATTGATGGAGATGCAGTACATACAGCAAAATTTAGTGTAGGAGATTAAGGAAAATTAAAATGAATACAAGAAAAAATAATGGGCTTTTAGGTATTGTTTTAGGTAGTGCTATTAGTTTAATGCCTAATAGTGTTTTAGGTAGTAGAAATGTAAAAGAGGTTATTTTAGATGATTCTCCAAGTTATAGTTCTGATGCTTTAAGTATTGAAACTACAGATGGCAATAAATATTTAGTTTTAGATAATGAAGGTATTAGAGTTAAAAGTAATAGTCATCCTGAATTTAATGGTAAATATTCTGCTAATCAGTTAAGAGTTAATATTTATGAAAGAGATCCCCCTAATAAAAGAGATAATAGTGAACCAACAGAACAACATGGTTTAAAATTTATTTATGATAATTCTACTAAAAATTATAAGATTCAATTACCTGAATGGGCTGCTAATGGTAGTTTTACAGCAGATTTAGAAAATAAACCTGAAGTAATTCCTGATGGTGGTTACACTACTCCAAAAAATAAGGTTGGTATTATTTTAGAAACAACTGGTTATCCTGCTTCAGAAGGCATAATTAATATGGGTGAAGGAAGAACATCTGAACCTGAGCCTAAACCTGAGCCTAAACCTGAACCAAGAGTTGAAAAAAGTGGTTTTGATGCAGCTTTATCTTTAGATGGAAGCAAACTTATGATTAATCCTAGATTTGAAGGTTCAAAATTAAGATATCAAGGACTTGGTTTTGTTGGTACAGGTGCATTAGGATATTTTGATAATACTTATGATAAGGCCTATAAATTAGGTGGATTTTTTAGTCGTGGAGCAGATTGGGTTAAAATTAAAGATTTAATTACTAATGATAAAAATTATGGTAGGGGAGTTATTAGAGATCAATTAAGAGCAGGTTTAGTTGCTGGTTTTTCATTGGATGGTGGATTACTTGGAACAGTTGATTTTGATTTTGATGTTGGTTATTTAAATGAAAGTTTAGGTCTTGAACAAGGATCATTAAAATTAGGTGAAAAACATAAAGGTGTTGTTGTGGATGGAACCTTAGGTTTAACAAAAATATTTGTTGATGATCCTAATTTTAATTCTGGTTTTAGTAGTGATCTTTCTGTTGAAGTAGTAGATGTTACTCAAGATAATGGTTCATTTAAACCTAAATATGGTAGAAAGACAAGATTAGCTAATACTACTAAAATTAATTTTACTGGTAGATCTGAGGGTACTGAATTTAGTATTAATCCTGGGTTAAGGATAGATGATGATTATAGTTTGGCTTGGAAAGATCAATTACCTCAAAGTGCAATTGATAGGATTTCTAGAGAACAAGGAAGTGGAAAACCAAACATTGATTTAACTGAATTTTCAAAAGGAAACGTTCTTGGATTACAAGGTGGTTTAGAATTTATGGTAGAGCCTAAGAATTCTCCTGTTTATATTGTTGGTAGAGGATTATATCCTGTTAGTGGTGCGCTTGAAAGATCTGGTGTTAGTTTAGGCATTGGTGGAAAACATTGGGCTTTGGAAGGTGGTTATTTAAGAACTGAAGTTCTGGGTAGGGCTGTTGGTGGCCAAGGTGTTTATGAAGAAAGTGTTAATGTTGGTTTTAGAACAGCAATTAATCCTGAAAGATTACTTTATGGCACTAAATCTTTATTACCAAGAACTAGAGACACTCAACCTAATCTAAGGTAAGGTTTTTATAGTTCTCTTCTTATTTTTATTTTATGATTTATTTTTTAATAGCTTTAATTGGGATTTTCTTAGGTTATTTTATTGCAAAGTTTACAAAAGAAGAACTAAAATCTGGATTAATTTATTTTAAAATCTTAGAATTAATCTTATTGTTAATTTTAATTGTTACATTAATTTATTATAATAGTTTTGAATTATTGTTATTTATCTTAGGTTTATTGGTTGCTATCTTAATTAGAAATGAATATTTTTATTTTGGATTTAGTTTAATTTCTTTTATTACTATTGATTTTAATTTTTTAATAAGTTCTTTGGTATTTTTATATGGGCTGCCTTATGGTTCTAATATTTATTATAAGAAAAACCTTAAATTATTGGCCTATAGTTTGATATTGTTTATTCTGCCTTTATTTGTTTTTATGTTTAATTATAATTTTAGTTCATTTGCTGCTGGTGGATTACTCACTTTATTTATTTTAAAAATAACACATTTAAAACACTAGTTTTATAAATCTTCTTTAAGGATTAATATCTATGTTATATTTAATTGGTTTAGGTTTGAGTAATGAAAAAGATCTTAGTATTAATGCTCTTGAAACTCTTAAAAAATGTAAGTTTATTTATCTTGAATTTTATACTTCTATGGTTGGATTTAATATTAATGATTTAGAAAAACTAATTGGAAACAATGTTTTAATTGCTGATAGGAATCTTGTTGAATCTAATGAAGATATAATCGAAAACTCTAAAGATAATAATGTTGCTTTGTTAATTAAAGGTGATGTTTTCTCTGCAACTACACATGCTGATCTATATTTAAGAGCAAATAAATCTGGAATTAAATGTAATGTTATACATAATTCTTCTATTCTTACTGCCGTAGGAGACACTGGATTAAGTTTGTATAAATTTGGGAAGATAATTTCTATTCCTTTTGATAATGAAAATGTAAATAGCGCCTATGATACTTTCTTAAATAATAAAGGAATGCATAGTTTATTTTTATTAGATTTAAATCCTTATGAAAATAGATATATGGATTTTAAATATGCTTTGAATTATTTAATTAATAAAAGCGCAGAACGAAATGATGATAAAATTACTAAAAATACAAAAATTATTGTTTGCGCTGCTTTGGGAACAGACAAATCTTTAATAAAATATGGGAAGATTAATAATTTATTAAAATTAAATATTGAACTCTATCCTCAATGTATTATTGTTCCTAGTGAATTACATTTTATGGAAGAAGAAATGTTAAATTTGTTTAAATTTTAATCTTCATCAGCTACAATTAATGTGCTGGTTTTTATTACACCTTTAACTTTACCAATCTTACTTAGGGCTAATTCTTTTAAATCTATTAGATTCTTACCCTTTACTTGTGCTATAAGATCATATTCACCATAAATCAAATGTACATTTTCTACTTCTTCTAAATAAGTTAATTCATTGGCTACTTTATTTGCATCCACACCTTCAATTGCTATTAATACATATGCCATTACCATTATTTTCTCTCCCTTATAAGTTCATGTTTTGTTATATTTGAATTAGGAATAAAGACTATCTCATTATTATTTGTTTCTATTTTTGTTTCTATCAAATTAACTTGTAATACTCTGCCTTTTACACCATTAATTCTTATAATATCATTAACTTTTATTTTTTCAGATTTTAGTATATAAAGGCCGGAAATTATGTTTGGAAGCCAGTCTTTAAATGCTAATATAATAAATAGTGTGATTAATATAATAAATATTATTAAAATTAATTGAAGTATTTTTGTTGGAACTCCTAATTGGTTTAATACTAAAATTATTGTTATTAAATATATTAAATATTTGAGAATTGAACTTATATAATTTTCTACTAATAATTTTATTTTTAATTGTTTTTGTAAGACTTTGCTTATTTCAGTGCCTCTTAAGAACTTTCGGGTTATATTACTAATTATTTGTGCAATTATTAAGCCCATTATAATTGTTAGAAACGAGCCTAATATCTTTATTAACAAACCTGAGTAATCTATCATATTAATTCATTATTAGGAGACTTTTTAAGCATTTTGACTTATATAAACCCTATAACCTGTTCTTTTAGCTATGTCTTTGACGTTATTGAAGATTTCTAACATTTTCTTTGATAATTCTTTCCCGCCTTTATTATGTCTTGCCACAACCTGTAATAAACCCTTTTCATTTAAATGTTTCTTAGATTCTTCTATTAATTTAAAACAAAATTCTTTACCTGCTGTTTGTGGGGGATTTAATAAAATTGTATCGAACTTATTTTTTATATTTTTAAAACCATCACTACTTACGACTGTTGCTTTGAGGCTATTTAACCCTAAGTTCTTTTTAGTTATTTCAATTGCTCTCTCATTTATATCTAAAAATGTTATGTTTAAAGTTTTATTTGACTTTAGCAGAGCTAAACCTATTATTCCATAGCCACAACCTAAGTCTAAAACTTTCCAATTGTCTTTGATTATGCATTTATTTATTAATAATTCTGACCCTTTGTCTACTTTTTTTATTGAGAATAAACCTGAAGCTGTATAAAATATTATTTCTTTATTTCTTAAATTTGCTTTTAGTTTATTTAATATTAGTTTTGATTTAGGATATTTTGTAAAATAATGTTCGACCATAAAAATATTAGAAGGTTGTATAATAAAAAGGTTGTTATAATTATTAATTGTCGTAAATTGTTTTGTAACTATGCAATTCTTCAGTTTTAAACCATAAATTAATTTCTCTTTCTGCTTCTTCTTTATCTCCTGAAGTATGAACCAAGTTAGGTATTGCGCTATTGTTTACGTTTGCTGATAGAGCCGAATGTGTTGATAAATCCCCTCTTATTGTTCCTGGTGCTGCTAGGTTTGGTAATGTTGTTCCTGCAATTTTTCTAGCGGTTTCTATTACATGGTAACCTTCTAAAACCATTGCTATTATTGGACCAGAAATTAAAAAATTTACATTCCAATTATGTACTTTCTTTCCTATTTCAATTGGATCTTCTGTATTCATAACT
This sequence comes from Candidatus Woesearchaeota archaeon, assembly GCA_964373095.1. Lineage (GTDB taxonomy): Archaea > Nanobdellota > Nanobdellia > SCGC-AAA011-G17 > GW2011-AR18 > CAYJSR01. Next base: position 3,222 of record CAYJSR010000011.1, on the reverse strand, counting down.
TCTTTAGCACTTATTCCATATTTTTTAGCGTCATCTAAAGTATTATTTCCTACTTTATTGTACCAAGTCTCTGTTACTGGATAATGTTTTTTTGCAAATTCTGTATCTACAAAAACCATTTTTATTCCAACTATTTTTAATGTTGCTTTCTCAAATCTAGAAATTACCTCACCTATAAGATGTCTTTTTACACCATCTGGTTTTATTAAAACTAAAGTTCTTTCAATCATGGCTCTGCTATTAATTTAGTGTTAATAAATATTTCTGTAGTTAAATATAAAAGTTTAAATAAGCTTTAAGTTTTGTATTTATATGCCAGTAAACGCAGGATATGAATATGGGTTAGCTCAAGAGAAAGTAGAGCAAGCTAAAACTCCTGAAGAGAAAATTAGAGCATTGGAAGCTTTACTTTCTGCGTCGCCCAATCATAAAGGTACTGAACGTTTAAGACAAGAAATTAAAACTAAAATCTCTAAATTAAGAGAAAAGCAAGAAAAAGAAAGATCGAAAAAAGGAGGGGGTTATAGTTTAAGTATTAAGAAAGAAGGAGCTGCTCAAGTTGTTTTAATTGGTTTACCTAATTCTGGAAAAAGTACAATATTAAACAAATTAACTGGATCTAAAGTTGAAATTGCTGAATATGCATTTACTACAAAAGATCCCGAAGTTGGAGTAATGGATTATCATGGTGTAAAGATACAAGCTATAGAACTTCCTGCTATGTTTGAAGGCTTTATGGATGGAGATAATGGTCCTAGTTTGTTAGCAATGGCTAGAAGTGCAGATCTAATTGTTATTGTATTAGATGGAACTAAAGATCCTGAAGCTGATCTAGAAATTATTGAAAATGAATTTGATAAAGCTTATATTACTTTAAAAAAAATAAGAATACAACATACAAATTATGAGATTAAAAAATGTTTAGTTATTGTAAATAAAGTTATGAAGAGTTTTAAATGTCCTTATCCTGTTTCATGGGTTGATGATTTAAAGCAAGGAATTTGGAATATGCTTGATTTAGTTTATGTCCAGACTAAATTACAAGGTAAGAAACCAGATTGGCCGCCTGTTGCTTTGAAAGTTGGTTCTACAATTGAAACTTTGGCTGAAGTTGTTCATAAAGATTTTGTTAAAAATTTTAAATATGCTAGAATTTGGGGAAAGAGTGTTAAACATGATGGAACTACTGTTGGTTTAGAACATGTTTTAAAAGAAGGAGATATTATTGAAATTCATACAAAATGATTTGATGTTAACATCACCAAAAATCTTATAAATAGCCTTATTCCTTAAGGTGTTATTATGATTAAAAAAATAGGGCTATTGTTTAAGGGTTTCTTTAATGTCTTTAGAAATAAGAAGCGTATAAAATTAGGGGTTTATGGACCTCCGAATGCAGGTAAATGTCTTACTCCAAACACAAACATAATATTATATAATGGGGAAATAAAGACGATAAAACAATTATTTGATAATATTAGAGAAACAAAAAGTGAATTTTCTAATTTTAAGAAATTTGAAGATTTTGAAGAAACGTATTTACAAACAGACGATTTAAATATCTTAATTCCAAGTTTAGATCCTGAAACATTAAAAATAATCCCTAAAAAGATACAATTTGTATATACACAAAAATATAATAATTTAATCTATAAAATTACTACGAAAAGTGGAAGAATAATAGAAGGGACGATAGATCATCCGATAATAAAAATCTCAAATGAAGGTATAAAAAGAGTTAAACTATCTGAATTAAAAATTGGAGAAAGTATAGGAATAGCAGCAAATTTAAGTCTTAATGGAAGTTTATTGTTGAATAAAATAACCACTGAAAATTATAATATAAATGGAAATACTATTCAAACAATAAGCAAATTTCATCCCTATATGAAATCAATAAATGCACCATCTGTATTAGATGAAGATTTAGCTTGTTTTATAGGGTATGTAATAACAGAATCTCATCATACTACTAATAAAATATTATTTACTAATTCTGATAGTTATTTATTAGAGCACTTTGAATATTTATCTAAAAAGCTGTTTAACATAAACCCAACAAAAAGACTAAAAGAAGGAAATACTTATGAACTTGAAGTTTGTAGTAAAACATTAATAGATTATTTTACAGATGTATTAAGTTTTAATCCTGAATTATCTGGAAATAAAAAAATACCAAAACAATTAATGTGTTTACCTGAAAATATAACATCTTCATTATTAAGAGTATTATTTGATTCAGAAGGATATGTCCCTAATAACCATACTAAAAGAGGAGCAGAGATAGAATATTCAAGCAAGAGTAGAACATTAGTTGAACAAGTACAGCTGTTATTAAATAGATTTGGGATAGTAGGAAAATATAAAACAAAGATTATAAATGGAGAAAGTTATTATAGTTTATTAATTGGAGGAAGTGATAATCATAGAATATTTAGAAATAAAATAGGATTTACAATAAGTTATAAAAAAGAAAATCTAAATAAATTATGCAATGCAGGATTAAAAAGAAACAGATTTTATTTACCAATAATGTCATTACTAGAAAAAATAAGATTAAGTGATAAAAAATTACAAAAAGAATTTTATTTGAATGATAAACATATTAAAAGAATGGTAAATGAAAATAGAATAACTTATCATAGACTTAAATCAATGTCTTTAAAATCAGATAATGAGATAATAAGAAAATTAGCTAATTCAGATTGTATGTGGGATGAAATTAAAGATATAGAAACATATGAATATAATGGGTATGTATATGATATTACAGTTGAAGATACTCATACTTTTTTATTGTCTAATGGTTTAATTTCTGGAAATAGTAGTATCGCAAACAGGATTGCTAAAGATTGGTTGGGAGAAGAATTTACTAAAGCTAGTCCTATTCCACATGAAACTAGAGAAGTTATAATCAAAGAGAAAATTACTATAAAATCTAAAGGTAAAGAATTAACTTTTAATTTAGTTGATACTCCTGGAATTGCAACTAAAATAGATTATGAAGATTTTCTTAAATTTAAAATAAGTGCTAAAGATGCTAAAGAAAGAGCTAAGGAGGCTACTAAGGGAGTTATTGAAGCAATTAAATGGTTAGATCAAGTAGATTGTGTTTTAGTTGTTTTGGATTCAACTCAAAATCCATACAGCCAAGTTAATATTACAATAATTGGAAATTTAGCAGCTAGAGATATTCCAGTTTTAATTGTTGCAAATAAATCT
>CAYJSR010000010.1:0-16775 GCA_964373095.1 Candidatus Woesearchaeota archaeon | reverse complement strand
ACAAATCCATTAATAGTATAGAATGGGTGATCTTCTGTGGCTACAATATTTCTTCCACATTCTGTGCTTATATTAAATACAGATTTTCTCATTAATTTAGGATTAGATGAAAAATAACTGCCTATGCTAGATGAAACAAACTTTTGATTTTGTGTATCATATGTTGTAATTTTGTGGTGCTTCCAACAATTTTGTAACTGCTCCAAGGTTCTAGTTGTCTTCTCGTCAGCTAAAAGAACATTTGTATTCTTATCCAAACATAACCTTCCATAATGGGTGGGATGTAATGCTCTTGCTTCGAAGTTTTCTTGTGTACTAGTCAATAATGAAACAACTCTTTGTAAATGTGAATAAGTAGCAAGTTGATTTCCTCTATCAATATTTTGGCTTATACCTTTTCTACCACCAGTCCATCCGCCAGTAGCCAAAGCACTTTTAATATTTGAACTTAATAATTCATCTCTAATAATAATTTTAATACTTTGAAACTTTCCTCTTTTAACTAATCTCTGGAAATTATATAATATATCCTGAACTAAACTTCTTAAATTTATTCTTATTAAATCTTCAAGTAAATCCCCAGATAATTTTAATCTCTTATTCATATAATGATCCTTATCCGGTAATGGTAATCCTTCTTCACTAACTTGTAAAAATCTTCTGATCATTTTACACAAATTATAAGCTTTAGCAAGCCTATCTTTAGGATTAGTTCCAAGATGAGGTAAAAAATATTTATCTAATTGTTCTCTAGCTTTTTCTAATTTTACTTCCTTAGGTTGAGTAATACCAATTTTCTTAGCTAAATATTCTAGAGCATCATCTTCAGTTTTAACTTCAGCAGAATCATATAAATTAATAAATATTGAATCATATTCTTTATCTCCACAAATCATTTTAACTATTTCTTGATCTTTTATTAATCCCAAACCCTTTATGACGGGAATAATTGGAATTCTCCTAAATCTAGTAAATGTTAAATAAAATAAACCATCTTTCATTTGTTCAATTGTATGTGGAATTCTATAACTTCCCATCTCAGAAAATATTTTAGCTACAAATTCACTAGGTCCAACATCTTTTTGTTCTATGAAAAATCTATTTGAAGCTAAATCTTCAACAGTAATCATTACTCTTTCATTTCCATTAACTATAAAATAACCGCCAACTTCATCAGGATCTTCACCTTTAGCAATTAAATCATCTTTTTTTAAACCATTTAAATGACAATATTTAGATTTTAACATTATAGGTAATTTACCTATCATTGTAGTAAAGCTCTCTCTTTGTACATCATCAACATAAGCACTAACCTCTAAATATATAGAGGAAGAATAAGTCAAAGCTCTTAATCTGGCCTCACTAGGATAAACATCTCTCTTACTTCCATCAGCCTCTATAATATTTGGTTTTTCAATCCAAATCTTTTTCAATTTAATTACAAAACTTTCAACTTCTTGAGGAATGATTGTAGGACTTATATCTCCAACTTCATCAACCAAAATTTGTAATTTCTTTTCTATAAAATCATTAAAACTTTGGATATTTGCTTCTACAAAAGGATAATCTTTAAAATAAATTTGCATCAAATCTTGATAACCTTTAACCATCAACAACCACCCTATAATAATCTGCTTCTTTAGTAACTGCACTTTTTCTTTTAATTAATAAAACATCTTGAACTTTAAAACCTAAATCTTTAATTGCTGGATCAGTAATATGAATCATAGGTAACTGTTTTATAGAAATATTATTTTTTTTCAAGAATTCTTGTTTCTGTTCCTCAGCTAATCTTACATGTTCCGGAACCAAAAAATGTTGGGTTAATTTAGATTCTTCTGACATTTTTTATTATTACCTATCCACTACTGATAATAAAGACGGGCCGGATGGGAAATGCACAGACAAACTAATGCTTAATCTGTTTTGAACCCACGACCACCTGCTTTCATCAGCTTGTTAAAAGGATCACCGTAGATTCAATCTTAAATCATAAAATTGAAGCACTCAGGTGCTCTTCCAAGCTGAGCTACCGGCCCTCTTTTATTGCGATAATACTATCTAAGATATAATCTTAGCCGATATTAAATAAATGTGGCTGCATCTTAGAAAGCATCATGTTATTTGTGAAATTTATCCCTTATATAAAGGTTGTGTTTTATCCTTATATTTAAAGATTTTTATACTAAAGTAAATAATACCATTTTAATTAGAACCACAACCTAAATTATAATTTTAAATAAAAAGTATAACACCCAATAAATCACTATACGTTTGGCATGAATTCTTTTTCTACACAACAATTACAAATAGCTTTACAAATTTAGTTAAGCTATTTTATCTCTTGATTTTCTTGCTTTAACTTTTTCTTTAATATTTTCCATAAATGTTTTTAATTCTAAATCTTTTCTTCCTTCCAAAGTATATGGAATGAAATCTACTACCATTGCTAAGTATCCATAACGATAATCTAAACCTTTATCTTCAACCATTTTTTCCATATCTTTAACACTATATCCTTCTAAATCCTTTGCAAACAATAACATATCCATCCTTCTATAATATCTCTTGTTTTTATCACGACGAAAATCTAAAAGTATATTAATTTCGTTAACAACTTTATTGATTTTTTTATTAATTCTTGTTTTTTTAGCATTTAATTTTTTTGCTTCTTTTTTATTTAATTTTTCTACTTTCAAGTAATGCATGTATATTTCATTTCTAAACTTCCACAACTCTAGATTCAGTACTCTTTCTCTTTTATATAATTCTTTAATTCTTTCATCATGTTCTTCTTTACTATAATGATATCTTTTGTTCCCATCTTCATAGAGCGTACGTGATAAAACTTGAGGTTTGATTGTTTCTCTTTCTTCTTCGCTTAATTCATTCCATAATTTATTAACTAATCCAATTAAAGAATCACGTTTCTCTCCATTTAAACTTTTTAGTCCTTTAACTAAACGCTTATTATCTGGAACATCTTCTAATAATTTTTTAATTTTTTGAATTTTTGAAAAGTTAGTTCTAGCAATTGTTTTTTCTTTTCCCAATATTGTCCAGTAAGAATTTTTCCCCAAAACAAACCTAATATCTGTCTTATTAACATTCCCTTCTTTATCTAAATTTAAAGTTCCATAAATTCCTTTATCTGATATTCCATAAAGTTCGAAATATAACCTAGTAGTAAGAGAGTTTTTTGTATCATCATAATAGACCATTACTTCACATTTAGTTCTATTTATTATATGATCATCACCTTCGTAAATTCTTTGACCTGCTATAAGCATATCTAGAGATTCAGCTGGATCTTTCAATCGCTCCATCATAGCAGCAAATTCTTCTGGAGCATATTCTAATGCTTCTCTAAACTGTCTTTTAATAACTGTGCCATCTTTTTGTTTAATTTTTATATGGTGTTTTCCACTTTTTACAATTTTACCAAATTTATGAAAAAAAGGATCCATAAAATACCTATCTTTTTCCCCCACATCTACAGTTATAGCAAAATGGGAAGCGTAAACATAATTTTCTTTTTTTCCCCCTTTTATAATTTCTCGAAAATCTATATACTGAAAGATTTTAGGATCCAAACCATAAACTTCAGCCCCTAAATATAATTGCGGCACTATTGTTGTACAGTTATTTACAGATATTTGATGTTCTTGAGCTTCATGAGGCCAAGGCGCATAGATCCCCATCAACAAATTAGAATTAAAACCATAACGAAACTCCTCACAAAACTTGAATAATTGATAAGCACTATTATATTTAACTTTTTTCCTAGATTTTTTAAATTCTTCTGGATGTAATACTTTAAAGTTATCAAAACACCTTGTATACAATTCTACTGATTTTTCTGGAAATGGATGTGTCATACTATATCCTTTACAACCTTTTTTAAAAAATCTATAAAAAATTAAAAAATTAAAATAAATCAGTAATATTTGATCCACCACTTACTGAAGGTGAAGCTCCTGAAGGTCTACCTCTTGCTACTGGTGCTAATTTGATTGGTGTATCTTTTCTTAAATCTAATCTTGCACTAACACGCGTTGAATATATTTTAGCCCTATCTTCAATCTTTGCAAATTTCAAAGCAGAATCATATGCTAAATTTAAATCTGTATTTCTTTCTCCTTCAGTATAACCTCTACCAAGTTTACGTACTCCAACCATATATTCTATTTCAAAATATCTACCTGCATCTTCTACACTTTCTGGAACAGGCCATCCATTTTCTCCAGCAATTTGTTTCATTTCTTCATATAAATCCCTAGTTGCACTTTTAACATTTCTACCTACACCTTGAACTGTTGCATATCTTGTCATTGAAATACCCCCAAATTATTTTAGAATTCGGAGTTTTAAACAGTATTTAAGCATTATTATATTGTAGAATTACTATTTTTCTTAATATTTCTAAGATTTTTATATATTCTATCAACTTTTCTCGTTAATTTTCTCATATTAGCAGTAATTTTATGAGGTATACAATTTAAAACACCTCCACAGGTTAAACAACTTAGTTTTCTTTTTATTCTATACTATAAATGTAAAAAATTCCTTTGAATATTCTTTCTAAATACTTATAATGTGTAAGATAGCGTATTGCTACGTAATAGTTTAAGTTTAATTTCTTGCAATCGTTTTTTAGTTCATTGCTTATAATAAATTTTCTATTGCTTCTTGCTAATTTTTCAACTATTATTTTTAGGCTCATGTTTTAGTATTAGATTGTTATAGATTATATAACATTATGATATTTACATATCTTACGTTTTTAGTTATTTCTTAAGAGTTAATAGTGGTCCTAATTCTTTTCTTTGATTTTCAGATAAATATTCTGATAAAGTCTTGTTAAAATCATAAGATTTATATATCTGTTCTTACTTATCTTACAAGTAAGGAAGTGATAAAAATGACTTTAGTAGAAATGAAAAGCGCAACAATAACCAAAAAAGGGCAGATTGCAATACCAAAAGACATTAGGGAAATTGAAGGATTTACAGAAGGAAGTAAAGTAGCTATTTTAGCTTATGAAGATAGAGTAGAATTAAGACCATTAAAACAAATAAATGAAAAGATGTTTACAGCGTTAGCAAGTGAAAAAGTTTTAGCTAAAGATTGGTTAAGTAAAGAGGATGAAGAAGCATGGAAAGATTTGTAAAAGGAGATATAATTGTAGTTCCTTTTCCATTTTCTGATCTTAGTGCAACAAAAAGAAGACCTGCACTAATAGTTGCAAATTTAAGTGGTGATGATTTTATTTTATGCCAAATAACAAGTGAAGCAAGAAAAGATGAATACTCTGTTGTTTTAGAAAATCAAGATTTTAAAGTTGGTAGTTTAGATAAAACTAGTATGATAAGACCCAATAGACTGTTTACAGCAGACAGATCAATAATTTCTTATAAAATTGGATCTATAAAAGAAATCAGATTAAAAGAAGTGGAAGATAAAATTATTAAAATAATCAAAAGTTAAGAAACTAATTTGCACAATCTTAATATTATAAAATAAGCAAAGTTGAAAATCAACATCTAGAACCAACTAGGACATAATATTTTTGGTATAAATTCCTATCAACTAAGCATTATAATAAAAGTTATACGCCCTGGCCGAGACTTTCCTAAACCTTCCTTGATTCTTTGACGAAACTTTCTTTTTAAAAAAGATTCAATTTGAACTCGAGTTATGACCTTTCAATGTTTTAGATAAACTTTTTATTAAAGTCTAACTTGACAGGGTCATGTGCTAACCACTACACTACCTTTGCCAAATTAATCAACAAGATTAACTTAGGGCAGTACCGGGCGTATAAGTTTTCAACCAACTCCACATTTATAAATTTATTGATAAAAGAATTATAATCATCTAATTATGCCTTCCGTATAAGCAAGTATAGTAATAGGATCAGTAGTATATCTCTGAAAATATTTAACTCCTAAATCCTCAACCTTTTTTTTCAAAGAATCAGGTTCATTATCATTAGAACAAAAACCAACCCTTAAACTTCTACTAAATGGACTATAACCAATAATATACTTACAATGAAGAACATGTAATAAATCCCTGCCTCCAAAATGACCATCAGATTCATCAGCAATAAACACTGTTTGTGGAAGTTCTCCAGAAGTTAAAAGAAATCTTCTTGCAGCTTCAAAATTATAAAGAGAAATTAAAGTATAACCATGTCTTAAAAGTATATCTTTATAAGAATCTTCAAAATCTTCTCCGACAAATAAAATAGTTTTCTCCCTCATCTTTCATCCAGATATTCTTTCAGCATTATAGATGCTGGTTTTTGAAAGTATTTTGCACCTATTGATTTAACCAAACTATTTAAATTCTTATCTCTATCCCAAGGAAATACTCCATAAACATTTGCAGAATATAACACAACTTTAGATAAATGAATAATATTTGCCATATTTATTGCAACAACCAGATCTAAACCAGTAGGTCTTGGTCCTTGAGAAGAAACCATTGCATAATCAAAAACACAAACATCAGGAATCCACAATACCTGAGGTAATGTTTCATATTCATGAATATTATCAACACCAAAAAGAACCCTAGAAGCTTCTCTTCCATTTTTAGCTTCTGTAATTTCATACCCTAAACATCGCACCAATCTTGAAGTAGATGCTAGAACTAATATTTCATCATCCACCACCAATGCTGTTTTAGTTACCATTTAGTAATCTACAATAGAAAGTATTATTAAGCTTTTTATTAATAAAATATTTATGACAACCTTAACATTAGATGAATTTTGTATGGATGCAGCAGATGTAGTAGAAAATATAACTTCAGGATTATTAAAAAAAGCAGCATCAATTCAAGATCCAGAAGAAAAAAGAAGATATCATAATGCAATTATATCTCTTAATATTTCACTTATAACACATAGAAGAAAAATAGATAAAGAATGTTATAGTGGAAGAAAAGCAGAGTATACAATAAAAAAACTGTTTACAAGTTATATTGACAGAATAGATCCATCTAAACCAACACCACTAGAATCTCAAGAATTAAGAATGGAACATGAATTCATTAGAAAATCAATGATAACATACGGCCCATTAATTAAAGACACATTAAATTAGTTTACAAAATAAGTCCCCCCGGAGGGATTTGAACCCCCAGCCTGTCGGGAACAGCTGATTGTTATTCATTTCTTGCATTTAAGCATAAGATCTAACAACGGTTTACACCTACAGCCGACTGCTCCACCATTGAGCTACAGAGGGAGACTCTTAAAAAAACAAACGTTAAATAGTATTTAAAAGTTACTCAAGAAGCTAAAATAAGAATAATAACACTTAAATAAACCAATTAACATTATAAATTTCAAATGAGAAGAAAATTAATTCAAATTGCAAAAAGCACAGTTCTTGTCTCATTACCAAGTAAATGGGTTAAAAAATATAATTTAAAAAAGGGAGATGAGATAGAAACAAAAGAAAGGGGCACTCAGATAATATTAGAAACAAATAATAAAGAAACTTCAAAATATTTGTTTATAGACGCAACAACAATAAACGAGAGAGCTTTAAGATATACCTTGGCTGCAGCACATAAAATAGGATACACAGAAATAGAAATTAAATATGATTCTAAAATACAATTAGAAACAATAAATGACTTATTAAAAAATCTCTACACAGGCTTTGCTGTAATGGAACAAAAGTCAAATAAAATAATATTAAAAAAGATTTCAAAAGATTTAGAAGAAGAGTTTAACCCAAGTATAAGAAGAACTTTTTTAGTAACAATATCATTATCAGAATCAGTTTTAGATAATGTAAAGAAATCAGAATTTAACAATTTAATAGAATTAATAAACTTAGAAAAGACAAACAACCAATTAACAAATTTCTGTGAAAGAATATTAAACGAGGGGATTTATGAATATACTAAAACAACATTTTTATATACAATTCTATGGAATCTAGAGAAGATAGCAGATGAATATAAATATTTATGCAAAATATTAAGTGAAAATAAGATAGAATTAAGAAAAGATATAATTTTATTATTAGAAAAGACAAACAAATTATTGAAAGACTATTATAATCTATTCTATGAATTTAAGATTGAGAAAATAAATGATTTAGAAGAATTAAGAAAAGATATTAATATAAGCTATTCAGAATGTCTGAAAAATAAGGATACAGTAGAATTAAAGATCATAGTCCATATAATTACCATAGCTTCTAAATGCTCCGACTTTACAACAAATATAGTGGGATTAAATATAAAAGAAGATTTACAAAGATTTTAACTTTTATACATCCATTTCTAGTCTATAGTTCTTGAGATAATCAAAACAAAGTTTTGGATTGGATAACCAGAAATTAAATATATTTTTTATATTAGTCCAATCGTTTTTCCAATTTTGATAATAACAAATAGCTTCATGTAATTCTTTCATAAAAATTAAACCTTGATAAAATTCTCTCCAGTCTTTAATAATATTTATTCTTTTATTCAATTCTAGATTAATAGTTTTAAGTTCATGTTCACTCCAAGGCCTTATAAGAAAGAATAATTGAACTGGAGAATATTTCAGTTCAGCTAATTTATAAAGTGTATCATCAATCATTGCTCTTGATTTTAGTTTTTTTATTAAGAAATCTTTAGATATATAATTCATACCCCTCTTACCAGCGCCATATATATAACTTATAGGCAATCCATGATATTTTACAAATTTTTTACATGCTTCTAATAATTGCTTTTCTCTAGAAGTAACTATTGCAAATCTAAAGCCTTGATTATATAAAGAAATAAGTATTTGTTTACATTGAGGATCTATTTTGTATTCTAGGATATAATCACTTGCAACAATATCCATTAATTCTAAATATTTTTTCTGTCCTAAAGGATATTTTTCCTTACTACATTGTTCTTGATTTATATTAACATTATATAATATTTTAGAATATTTAATCTTTAAGAAATCTCCAATAGCAATACATCCATCAAAGTCTAAAGTAACAATAATATTTTCCGCTATCCAGGGGGAACTATTCATAAACTTTAGATAATCTTTTATTATATAAAACTAATTAAAATTAATTATTTTCAACTAGACTTTAATAGAATATGTTACTACTTAATAAAGGTTAAACTAGATAGATTTATATAATCTAAATATATAATATTTTTATGGAAAATATCACATTCAGTTCAGCAGGAGTAACAGGAAAAATAAAAGCAGATCAACAGACATTAGAAAAAATAATAAATGATAAATTTACTGCCCACTACTTACCTGATTTTAGATTATTAGAGGAGAATATTGAAACAGATATAACCATAAAAAAAGATGATTCTCAAGAAGCCAAAAAAGCAAGCTTAAATTACCCAGAAGCAAGTTTAAGTTTTAGTGTAGAACACAGAAGTTATGTAGTCACAGCAGAATATTTAGTTGAAAGAGCAAGACAAGAAAAATTAAGAGTATACACTTTAAATTCTGCAGCTGCGGAAATTTCAAATAGAGGAATAATTTTCTATGGAGCAGCATCTAATCTAGGAAAGAGCACATTTGCTCTAGCTTTAGCAGAATCTGGATTTAATCACTTTTCAGACGAAAAAACACTTATTGAATTAGAATCAGGTAAAATGTTCTCTGGATCTAGAAGCATACCTTTAAGAAAAGAAATTTGGAGTCAACGTTTCAAAAGTGAGAAAGAATATAAACCTATTAATCTAACCAATATAAACCTATTTCCAGTAGTTGAAATGATGATACTCCCCCATTATGATAATGGATTAGCTAGACCAATAATAAATGATCTAGATCCACTTGATTTATTTTGGGGATTATGTGGTGCAATGTCAGGAAGAATAAGGGGAACAACAAGATTTATTGATAATTTTTCATATCAATTACCCTCACTAGATACAGAAGCACTAACTCAACAAAGAGTCAGATTAGTTAAAAAATTTACAACAAATACCAAAGGTTATTATTTTCAAGGTAACTCCAATCAATTAACCAATTTTGTAAAGGAGAGATTTGGAATAAAATGAGAATAATTATATGTATGAGATATGCAAACCCGCCTGCAGGCGGAGCAGAGATATCTATGCTAAATCTTGCTAAATTACTTAAGGAAGCGGGAAATGAAATATTAGTTTTATCATTAGGATATAAAAATAGAACTAGAAAATTTAGCAATATAAAATTAATAGAATTTAAATTTAGACCATATATAAAAAATAAAATCCAAATTTTAAAAGAGAAAGAAAAATATAATAAAATAAATAAAGATAACACTAAATTAGAAAATGTGATTAGAAAATTTAAACCTGATTTAATATTTACTCAACACGAAATTTCTTTTTTGATTCAAAAGTTAAAACAAGAAAATAAATTATCTGGAAGAATAATTTTATTTATTCATGGATTTGAATTATTAAATAAAAAAGAATACAAAAACAAAAGAATGAGAAAATTAGAGGAAGAAATGGAGATAAAACTATTTAAATTGATAAACTGTGTAGACTTCATATTTGTCCCAAGTAAATATGTTCAAAGAATATATTTTAAGAAGTTTAAAAAAAGATTTCGAATATTACCTCCTTTTATAGATGTAAAGAAATTTCTAAGGTATTATGATTATAAGGATAGAAAATATATTTTACATATAAAACCTACAAAATTAAAGGGTATAGAAACAACAATAAATTTAGCAAAAGAAATACCAAAAGAAAGTTTCATAATTTGTGGCAACAAAATAGATAAGATAATAGAAAAGAAGATTAAAGTATTTAAAAATATTAAATATATAGGATTCAAAAAAAATATGGAGACAATTTATAAAAAAACAAAAATATTCTTATTACCAGGAATATATCCTGAAACATTTAGCATTTCAGCAATAGAAGCACAATCTGCAGGCTGCAAAGTTATAGCATTACAAAAAGGAGGAATAAACGCACCAAAATCAGCATTTATAAAAAAACTATTAGATAAAAAATTATTAAGAAGAAGAATAATTAGTGGAGCAAAATTGAGTAAGAAAGAACTAATAAAATTCGATAAAACAATACAATATATAAAATTAAAGACTTATCTAAATGGAGTATTAAAATGAAAATTTATAAAAGAAGTATAAAGGGAAATGAAATCAGATATAAATTTAAATCAATCAAGGAGATAAAGAATATAAATGATTTAAATCCCGTAAGACAAATATCTGGGATATTTTTTAACAAAGAGAGAAAAGTTATAATAATTAGCAATAAACCAAATAAATGGACCATACCTGGCGGTAAACCAGAATATGGTGAGACATTTGAAGATACTTTAAAAAGAGAAGCAGAAGAAGAAGCCAATATAAAATTAGGGAAATGCAAACCGATTGGAATAATAGAGATTAACTATCCCAATAATCCAAATCATGAAGAAGGAGAAATATTTTTTCAGTTAAGATATGTTGCAATGGTAAAAGAAGTATTAAAATCAAAAAAGGATCCGGCAACAGGAAAGTTTTTTGAGAGGAAATTTATAGAGCCAAGAGAATTTACAAAATATATAAATTGGCAAGAAGCACCAGAATTAATTAAATTGGCCTTAGAGAGTGATATAATAAATGTTAAATAAAAAGATCTTTATAGGAATTTCTGCTTGTAATGAAGAGAAGTATTTAGAGAGATGTGTATCATCAATAGCTAAGAGTACATTAAACTTAAATGTAGCAACGTATATTTGTTTAAATGGATGCAAAGATCTTACTGAAGATATAGCTAGAAAATGTCAGAGAGAATATAAATCATTAAATATTTATATAATATATAGCAAAATAGGTAAAATAAATGCCCAAAAAAGAATTACTCAGGTTATATCTGAAGAAGGACCAATATTTTTCATTGATGCAGATACAATAGTCCATAAGAAAACAATTAAAATAATTCTAAGAGAATTAGATAAACATAAAGAATTAATTGTTGTTGGAGCCTTGCCAATTGCAAGAAGATATATGGGAAATAATTTATGGAAAAAGATATTAGACGAAATATTAAACGTAAGATCTAGACATCCAAAATGTGAAATAAGTAGATCGCCAGTTGAAGACTACCATATACATGCTATAGTAGATCCACAAAATAAAAATACAAATAAAAAGCATGAATTAAGATCCAAGATATTTTTTCATGGTCGCCTATTCTGTTTAAGATATAAAAAATATTGGAAGAAACCTCCAACAAACAAAAAAATAGTAGGAGATGATTCATTTTTACCAGATTATATAATAAATAGATATGGGAAAAACAGGATAAGAATTAGATATGATGCAATTATATATTTTGAACCATTTACTTCTTTAATAAAACATTATAATTCTTATAAGAGAATTTATTATGATTTAAAAAATCTTAAAATAGGATTTAATAAATATAAGAGCATAAGAAAAAATTCAAGCTTAAAATTAGATTATGATTACATAATGAAAAGAACAGTATTGATTAGAATAAAGTTTTTATTATTTATTTTAATAAGAAATATTGAGCAAAAATTATTCTTATTATCAAAGGAGAAAAACCCACACAATATTTGGACAAAAAGTAAGAATCAAAGTTTATAAATTTTCAAAATCTTCTTTATTTGTAAATCCCAAGATAGCAATTTTACTTTTTTATATGCTTTATTCTGAATATAAGTCCTAAGTACTTTACTAGCCAATGCAAGTTTTATACAATTTGATAAATCCTTATAATCAAAAGTCTTGAAGATTAGACCATTAAATTTATGTTTAATAAACTCACAATTGCTACAAGCATTAGAAGTTATAGATACCGAACCAAGATTACTAGCTTCCAATAAAGTAGTCATCAAACCTTCTCTAGCATAAGAAGGAAACACACTAATTTTTGAGTGAGTAATAAAATAATTTAGCCTAGAATCACTTGCATCAGAAAAAAATTTAATATTAAGAATAGCAAGTGAAGTAACTAATTTTTGTAAATGTTTTTTCTCAGGACCATTTCCAACAATGCAACAATTTAAATTATAACCTTCCATATTAAGATGTTTTATTGCACGAATTAATAAATCAACACCTTTAATCTTAATTAGTCTTCCAAAGTATAAGACATCTATTGGACGTTTTTTACTAATTGGAAAAGGCTTTAAGTCTATCCCATTATAAATCACATTTATTTTCTTCTCAACATTATATAATTTCTTCCAACCGAGAGCTACATAAGATGATACGGCAATAATTTTATGAGGTATCCTAATAGCCTTACTTTCAATAATTCTCTTTCTATCTGGTAAACCGTGCAAATGTAAAACTACTTGTTTATTAGAAGGAGCATTTAAACAATCAGTACAATAATGATAAATAATGTGAGTAAAATCTAAAAAGTTATAAAATTTCTTAGTTAAAGAAGAAAAGAGTTTTGATTCTTTATCCCAAATATCAGGTTCTGTAGCAATACTAAATTTATTAAATAAGCTATTCATCTTATCAGATTTAAAAAAATATACCTGACCATCAAAATCATTATAAAATCTTTTAAACCAATCACTTTTCTTTGATGCATCATAAGTTATAAGAGAAACATCCAAACCCAACTTTCTTAAGTAAATACATAAATTAAGGATATATCTTTCAGTGCCACCACAATAATAAGAAACTCTTGGGGAATGAATAGCAATTTTCATACAAAATTACAATTAATCTAACATTTAAATTTTTCCTTAATAACTGTAGAACAAAGACTTATAAATCTAAGATAACTTAAAATACTATGAATAAAAAAGGTCAAATTTTCATAATAGCCGCAATAATATTTGCTCTAGCTATTTATTCTGTTGCAATTCAATATAATACAATTAAAACTTATCATGGATTAGAAGATTATAAAGAATTAAGTGATAATTATAAAAAAGAATATCCCAAAGTTCCCAATCTTTAAATTTAAATGGTGTAGGTGCAATAAAACTACAACCAAAAATATAGAAACCATCAATAAACTTTACTTTTTTAAGATTTATATAATTAACTTGCTTATTTTTTATAAGTAGTTTTTCATTTACTTTAAAATCATCATTACCAAGAATTAGATAGACTTTAATTTTAGAATATTTTTTTGAAATTTTTACTATCTTCTCAAGAAAGATTCCTTGATCTTTTATATTACGATGTTTAGAATCTTTAGGACATAAATCTCCGCCTAAGACAATATAATTAATTCTATTTTCAAACGCAAACTTAAACAACTTATTTAAGTGGATTTCATTACCATGAATATCTGAAGTAAAAATAAATTTATTATTCATAATTAAAATAAGTTCTAGAATTATTTAAAGATATGGTTTAATCTCTAAATCCTAACCAAACTAATACACCATTAAAGAATCCACTATTAGCATATTCAATTTTCTCATTATATCTAATACCCAATAATTCAGCAGCTAATTTTTTATATTGAACAGCTGCAGCACTCTTAGGATGACTATGAACAACAGGATTTTTACTAGCTAAAGCATGTTTCACAGCCCTGTCCTCAGGAATAAACCCAATAATTGGAACTTCTAAAATATTTTCTATATCCTTCATAGACATATCAGGATTTTTAGCATTAGTTTTAGTAATCAATACACCCAAAACTTCTTTTTTATGTTCTTTACATAATTTTACAGTTTTTAAGGCATTTGTAACAGCAGGCATCTCAGGACTAGTAACTACAATAACCTCATTCAATGCTTTAATAACAGACATAGATTCTTTATTTAATCCTGGAGATCCATCAATGATTATAAAATCACTATGCCCGTCTAAATCTCTAACTACAGATTCTAATTTATGATGGTCAAATCTTTTAGCATCTTTAATAGAAATACTAGCAGGCAATATTTTAATCCCAGATTTATGTTGAAAAACTGCTTGATGTGCATCTTTTTGGCCCTTTAAGACATCATGTAATGTAACAGGAGAAATTGGAACACCTAAATAAACACCAACATCAGGTGTAGTTAAATTAGCATCAATTAAAGTTACATTTTTTCCAAAATAAGTTAGAGCAACAGCCAAGTTTATAGCAGTTGTAGTCTTACCTACACCGCCTTTTGCAGAAATACACCCTATAATTCTTGAAACTGCCATAGTATTTTCTTTAGCTCTTTTATTAATAAACCTTTCTGATGAATAAAATTTAAGTTATTGTAAGAGTGTAAAGTTTAATGTTTCATATTGTTTCTCATAAAATTAATAAATTCTTTAGTTATTTCCAAATAATTATATAAATTCTCAACTTTAACTAATATTGGTTTAGTAGTTTTAGTCTTCAAAGTTACATTTTTTCTAAATTCTTCTGTAGCAGTATATTCCGCTTTATCAATCTTCTTTAAAGTATTATATAAAATTAAATATTTCTTACCCGAATTGCCCAATATTTCTTTAACCATTATTCCTCTATCTTTTGGATTAGTTGGGACTTCAGAAATTTTTTTAGCTTTTCTTAATTGTTCTAAGAAATCAGACATCACTAGTTCATAAGCATTAATCATCCTTTTAATTGCATTCCTCATAATGTCAACAGTTCTAGTATATTTTAAAGAAACATATATTAAATGATCTGCTCTCTTGAGTTCTTCCTCAGGACTCTCCACTTGATCTTCATACATTTTTTACTTTAACCCATTTAAAACATATATAAAGGGACGCATAACTAATATATAAGTCTTGAGCATTTCAATATCTATAGTTTTCATCATACTATAATCATCACTGCAGATAATGAATTTTTCTTTCCTAGAGAATTCCATCTTAGTATCTCGATGTTGATTTAAGATAAATTTTAAGTCTTTTATAACTTTAGAAACACCTGAAACATTAATTCTAGTCTCTATTTTAGTTTGAAATATAATTATTTTAGATTCAATATCAAAAGGAATTGTATTTAATCTTTTATACATTCTTTCATAATGTAATATAGCATCTAATCCATTTACACCGGCTAGATATAAATTCTGTACGATTGCTAACAATAATTTATTATCTTTTAATAATGGATAACTAACATAAGCTAAATGATCAGCAATACGAAAAGCAGTGCCCGCTTGTTTTACAAATCTAGAAATATCTTCCATAAAGCAATTTTAGAATTATAAAAATACTTAAGCTTATTTGTTTTGCAATTCTATTATTGCAGCAGCTAAATCCCCTTTAGAATTCTCTAAAGCCTTTTTTGCTTGATCATTAGAAACATTTGCCTGATTAGCAACAGTATTCACATCATCTTCAGTAATGTTTGATTCTTCTTCTATTGTTCCAGTAATTTGTAAACTTTCATTACCCATCATATTTATCTTAATAACCTCTGGATTATTAATTATTAATCGTTTGTCACTTGTTTCTATAATAACTCTTCTTGCATCTATCTTTAATTGTTTAACCCCAAGCTTTCTCATAGCTTGTTCAACTTGTCTTGGATTCATTCCTGGCATCATATGTATTTCTCAGATGTTAAACCTATATAAAAATCTAACTAAGGAACATTTATCTTTTAATTATCGAATAAATCCCTAAAATTATTAAAATAATCAAAGAAATAACAAATGCTATAGCAGATATATAACTACTTAGAGTATAACAATAAAATCCAAGTAGAGCTTCACACGAACCTAAAAATCCCGAATAAACTTAATAGTATTTGAAAAAGCAAATAACATTACTAAAATAGTAACCCCAAATTAAGTATCTAAATTTCATAGAATTATAGGCTAAAACATATATTAAAACCCAACTAAT
>CAYJSR010000009.1:6613-18599 GCA_964373095.1 Candidatus Woesearchaeota archaeon | reverse complement strand
AAAGAATATGCAATAACTAAAGATGAAGCAAAGCTATTAAATGAGCTTTCCATAAACAAAGAAGATGCGGAACTCTATACCAGTCTTAAAGGTGACAGGCACGATGCCAGTTATGCCACAAACATTAAATTTGATAATAAAATCATAATGGATTATGAAAGCAGAGTTTTAGACTTCATCAACAAAGCAGAAGAACTACTAGAAAAATAAAAAAACTCATAAAGGAATTACGATGACAGTAATAATAACCGAAGAGCCAAAATGTAAGAGCCCTTATTGGAATACGCCAAGAAAAGATAAGAAGTAAACAACATGCTAAACAAAAAAGATTTAGAGACTATATTCAAGGGAATAATAGCAGTCCATTTAACAGATTATTTTCCTAAAAAAAGAAGAATAAGAACAAGATTTTCTATTGATCCTATAAAGTGGTTTAGAGACACAATACACTTTACACTTAATAAACCAGTAAAAGACTTATCTGCGTTTCAAACACCAAACTTAACAGAAGCTATATGGTCTAATAAAAAATTCTGCATATTAATTCCATTTGATAAACTTTACGAAATAAATGGGAAAAATTTACAAGGGTTCGGACCAGATGATACTTTTTTTACTAGAAACATAATATTACCTAATGAAACAATAATTTTAGTAATGCCTAATGGTGTTACTGAAGCTATAGAAAATAAAATAACAACAAATCAAGAGATTTTATCACAATTTTCTACAGGAAAAAAGAAATTTTTTGAAAAAAGTGTAGATGAAATAATTTACAGAATATTCAACCCAAATATTACTTGGAATATAATTGAAATTGTAAAAGAAACAATTATAGAAAAAGGTTATTCTCCAAAATTTTTTTATGATAAATCTATAAGAGATATAAGCGATGCTTTAGGTCTAGAGTTTGTTGCCCATTATACACATTGGACAAGCAATCTTGAAAATTTCTTAATAATTATACACATACACAAAACATACGCTGATAATATCCAAAGTGTTATTGCAAAAGCAACTAGAGATGAAATAGTATTTCCAATAAGAGAAAATACAGGAGTCAGTGGTGGATTTTTAGATTCAATAGGTAAAGAATTTAGATTTATTGAAATAAGCAAGCTTACAAAAGATGAAAGGCAAGCAGCGCAATCTCTAGAAGATTCCATGGTAAATCCTGAAAGAATAAATAGTTTGCAATATCCAGTAGAATTTGCAACATCTTTATTAAAATCAAAGAAGATTCCGCCAGTTTACAATAATGCAATAAAGTTTTATATAAGAGACTATCAAGAGTATATTAAGAAAAAACTTTCAAAAGAAATTATAAGATTATGCCCTAAATTAATAGAATTAATAGATGAGAAATTCTAAAATTTTGTATAGACAGATTTATATACAATTGGAATTCTAATAAATACATGGTGGATAAAATTGTAATTTCTGAGATAGAATTTTTACAAGGATTAATAGTTTATTTTCATAAAAATATAAATGCCCAAGGTGGGTGGACTGCAGCTGAAAACAAAGATATACTTAATGACTTAAGGGCATTATTAGCTATAATTTCTAATAAAGGTTTTGAGCCTAAATCTTTAGTCACAATCACAAAAAGAAGTGATAAATTAATTTTAGAATTATCATAAAATTTAGAAGATTCTCTATTTATAAATAGTAAGGTTTATCCATCACCCGCATTCGACTTAAGAATCATCACCCATTATTGCGACAGAGAGACTTACAGAAAAGTATAAATATATAGTATCTAATGATATATTAAAATGGGAAACTTCTATAAAAGCTACGAAGGGGCATTTGATTTACATATTCCTAATTCTAGATTAGGTGCACCTACAAGCCCTATGGTTGCTAAACAATTAGAAGAATTTGGTAAGAGATTAAATGAAGGTGTAAAAAATATTGAAGTTGGAACTATTTCTGCTGATAAATTTGAGATGATTCCAAAACAACATTTTGATGAGATAAGAAGATTAGGAAGATTAACAGATGCACATGCTTCAGTTCATGCACCATTAGTTGACTTGGCTGGTTTTCCAACTGGTGAAGGAGAGAGAAGATGGAGAGAAGAACAAAGAGCAAGCACTGAACAACAAGTATTTTCAATTTTAGAGAGATCACATCAATTAAGTAACGGAGAAAATGTTCCAGTAGTATTTCATGCAGGACATACCTTTAGTCAAGAATATGGTGTTCCTTATGATAAAGAAAAACATCCAGAAGGTTTACAAAAAGAAGAGATTGTTAGAGATTCAGAAGGCAAACCTATATTTGATGATGAGGGCCACGTGAAATCTGAATTAAAACCTACAATTTATAGGGCTTTAGCAGTTGTTAATCAAGATAGTGGTGAAGTTACTAGAGTAGATTATGAAGAGAAATATCGTTTAGGAAAAAAAGAAAAAGAAATCTGGGATCCATTCAAGAAATTAGGAAGTTTAAATCAAAATCAATGGGATGAAGAAAAATTAAAATTATTAACACATCAAAAAGAAATTGAAGACCTTAAAGAAAAGATGGAAATAAAATTAAAACAGAATGAAGCTTTAGAGAAAACAAAATTGAAAGAAGATGAGGGTTATGGGGCATTGTATTCCTCTAATGAACTTGATGTTGAGAGAATGAGCAGGCATATTGGAGAAATTAATAGAAAGTTAAGATCTGATTACGATCATGTTTATCATAAGTTTTTGAAATTTGCTGATAAAGAAGAACAGAAAGAATATGCTGGGCAGATGAAAGAATTAAAAGAAAATTTTGATGTAAAACAAAAAGAATTTGAAGCCAAAGAAACAGAAGCTAAAGAATTAATACAAACATTAAAAGAAACAGAAGATAAAAGTGAGAAAGAGTTATTAAAAAAGGAATATATGATAAAAAAGTCAGAGGCTGCTAAAATACAATTAATGCAATCAAAACAAGTTGTTACTGATATTGCTAACATGCCAACGCCTGAAATCTGGACACCAGTCAAAGATTTTGCAATAGAACAAACTGCTAAAACTGTTTCTGGTGCAATTGCTAAAATGTATGAAAAATTAAAAAAAGAAGGTAAGGAAGATATGACTCCATTTATAGCCATGGAAAATTTCTTTGTTCATTCTCCAATGTCTAGAGGTGAAGATTTAAAAAAAGCAGTTATCAAAAGTAGAGAATTATTATCTGAAGAATTGAAGAAAAGATGTAACCTTTCTGAAAATGACGCAGTAAAAGAAGCAGAAAAATTAGTTGGGGCAACATGGGATGTTGGACATATTAATAACCTAAGAAAAGCAGGTTACGAAGGTGAAGAATTAAAAGAAATTGTTATAAAAGAGACTAAAGATGTAGCTGATGTTGTAAAACACGTTCATATTACTGATAATTTTGGATTTTTTGATAGCCACTTACCTCCAGGAATGGGTAATGTTCCTATAAGGGAAATAATGGAACAATTAGAGAAAAGATGGGCTGAACAAAAAGAAGCAGGCAGGTTACATCAAACACCAAGAGGAATAGTTGAAGCTGGTGGTTTTGTAGCTGAGATAGGACAAAACCCACAAATTGGTGTTTTAGAATATTTTGGAAGTCCTTTATATAAACTTGGAGCGGGGGATGTTGGACATTATTTCGGTGGAAATGTAGAAAAGAGTGTAGGTCATACATATTCACCTTACAGAGAATCATTTATAGAATTTCCACAACAGCACTTTAATTTATATGGTAGTAGTTTTACAACATTGCCTAAAACTGTTGGTGGGCAAGTTAGTGGTGATTCATCTAGATTTAGTGGTACGCCTAATCAGTAAAATTCAAATATTGTATAATAAAATAATTTATTATATCTAATCTATAGTTTACATCGCAACTGTGGACAACAAATATGTTTTGAACTACGCCAAGTTTATAAATAAAAACTTCTTAATTATTTTATATTTCCAAAATTAAAAGATTTTCGAGAAGATAGTAGAAAGACTAATTAAACTATAAATATTAATAATCTGTGAAAATGGAAAAAGAAAATATAGAATATACAATATTAACAAATGAAATAAGCAAGGGAAAAACTTGAAATTAAAACTAAGAAGAAAGTTATTACTAATAAAGATTATTTAGAATAATCTAAATTTAAAAAAAGAAAGAGAATAAAATAATTAAGATCATACCACTATAATTTATATATTAGTTTATCATTATTTTATATATGAAAAAAGAGATTAAGAAGACCAGTTTAGATTCTGACAGAGATATTGCTTTTGATTTTGCAACAAAGGCTTATAAAAAGTTTAGAGATGTAATAAAAGCAATTGCAATGTTTGGTTCTGCTATTAAACAAGAAGCTGTTGTTAAAAGTGATATTGATATTGTAATAATTATAGATGATTGTACAATAAATTGGGATGATGAATTAATTTCATGGTATAGGGAAGAACTAAGTAAACTAATTACTTCTCAAAAATATAAGAAAGAATTACATATAAATACTGTAACTTTGACTGCCTTTTGGGAAGAGTTGAGGGCTGGAGAACCTTTAGTTATCAATGTTTTGAGACATGGTGAAGCATTAATTGATATTGGGGGATTTTTTGATCCTTTGAAAGTTTTATTAGCTAAAGGAAAGATAAGACCAAGTCCTGAAGCTATATTTACAACTATGGAAAGAACAGAACAACATTTGGGGAGAGCTAATGTTGATTTATTAAATGCGATAGAATCACTTTACTGGGCAATGGTTGATGCAAGTCATGCTACTTTAATGGCAATGAATATTGTCCCACCTTCTCCTGAACATGTTCCTGATTTATTGAGGATGGCTTTAGTTGACAAGGGAAGCTTAAATAAAAAGTATTTAGATTATTATATTTCTGTTAGAACAAAAGCTAAGGGAATAATTCATGGAGAAATTATTAGATTAAAGGGTAGTGAAATAGAAGAACTACAAAATAAAGCTGAAGATTTTGTTAGAGAATTAAACGAAATATCTAAAGCTATAATAAGAAATCAGAAAATAATAAAGTTTGAAAATAAATAGATTTTGTTTTTCTAGAATTTTTACTAACGTCTAATTGCTCTTTTATTTGGATCTGAACCTAAAGGTCTCGTTTCATAATCTAAAACTTTTCTTGCAGCACCAACAATATTTCCCACTGAATTTGGAGATGAAGAATATAACATTATTAAATTACTATAATTTACTCTTCCAGGAGTGGCTAAAGCATCTGCTATTTCTGCTATTCTCCTTGTATCACTCGGAGCAGCTATGCCTGTTGAATCTAATTTATTGACTAAACCGTTAAGCTCTGTTGTTAATGCTACTCTATCTATTGACATAGAAATTATTAATATACTAAGTAGTATATAAGATTAATTAAAAATGATATTATAAGTTCAAATAAGGTTTATTGTTCTTTTTTTCTTTATTTTAAATTAAAAAAATAAAAATTGCTGCTTCAAGCAGCTTTCTTTATAGCTCTTTTTTCAGTAACCTTTTTAGATTTTTTTCTAAATTCATCTAAGTTTGTTACACTGCCATCAGTTTTTGCTTTAGCATAATCTTTTCTGAATTTATCTTCATCTGCATTATTGTAGACTGAATAAACTTCTGCTGCTGCTGTAGCATAACCACGAGGTGTTCTTTCAAGAGCTTTTTCTACATCATTTATTACATAGCTATTTTCAGCCATTAAATTTATAGCATATGCTCTCTGTTTTTTAACTGTTTTTTCAATCAGAGCTTTTGCACTTGCCATTTGACCTGCATTTCTATATAATGCTGCAAGTTGTATTCCTAATTTATCATTTAAGATATTAACAGCATCTTCTACTTTACCTTTTATTAATAATAAATCTAACTTATCAGCTAATTCTAAAGCGCTAGTTGCTTTAATTGAAGCATCTTTAATAAAATCTTCTCCCATTCTCTTATCTTGATTTATTACTCCAAGATAAGCTTGTATTTGTTCTCCTTCAGGTTTTGTAGCAAAACTTGAATCTGCTTGAGATAATTTATTTTTTAGATCATATTTAACAGCAATTCTTTGTATTGCTTGCATTTGCAGAGTTCCCTTTACTTCATCATTATCAGTGATTAAAGTAGAGTAAGCTCTTGCTTTACCTTCATTTGATAAAGGATTAAAAAATTCATCTTTAAATTCTTGATATCTATCAGCTGTATCCAAATATTCTGTTAATTCTTCTAAATTGTCTTGAATTCTATCTCTTAGAACTGCTCCAGCTGTTCCTGCTTGAACTTCATAAGCTGGTTGACCATCCTCTTGTATAATTCCAGTTCTTGCATCAATATTATCTGGATTAGGATTAATTTCAAAATTCTTTTTAGTATCTCTAAGTTTTGCGTATTTACTTATTAATGATTTTACTGTGTCGTCTATTGCCATTTTTAAGCCTCCATAGCTATTTTTAATACTTTAATATAATCAAATCTTCTCTTACATCTAGGGCAAGCTTTTGGATTATCTATTCTTGATGTCCATTCATATTTGCATGTTTTACATTCCATATTTGTTACCCCTAAATAATAGTGATATATAATAATAGTAGTATTAACTTATTTATATAGTTTTCTGTATTGGTAACTTATTGGCAGTAAACAATAAGTGGCTATAAAGAGTTGATAATATTGCTAGGGACTTATTAAAGAAAGTTTATCTTTTTTATTTTAGTTATTTTCCAAAATGCGTTTATAATAATTTACTGGTTTTATATTTGTTATTGTTGTTTTGTGTATCAAAAAATTACCGTCTTTACTCAAAGTAATATTTGTTTCTATTATTGGTGGTTGTTTTTCAAATTCTTGTTCTTCTAGCCGGTTCTTTATTTGGTTTTGTTTTATTTCTTCTATAATTTGTTCTGGAAATTTTATTTCAACAACTTCTGTTTGAGGTTTTTGTTCTTCTTGACTTTGTGTTTCTTGTTGTATTTGTATAACTTCAGGTTTTTTAATTGAAACTACTTTTGATTGTAATATTGATAATTTATTACCTTCAATTGCCCATTCTATTACTAATGGTTTTTTAAAATGAGATTCTATTTGATTACAAAAAGCTATTAATTTTAATATTTCCTCTTCTGATAATTTTTGTTTATTTCCTTCAAAATAATCCAATATTCTCTTAATGTTTTTTCCAGTATACTGATCTCTATATTTACCAAATTCTTGTTTTGATATTTTCTTAGATTTTATTATTAAATCTTGTTTATTTATAATATAATTATCTGGAACTAATTCTTTATTTGAAATTACATCTCCTAAACCAAATACTGCTTCAATAACTCTTTCAGATTCATCAGAAGTTTCAGGATTAAAAGTAAACATTATTCCTGATTTATCAGAATTAACCATTCTTTGAACTATGACAGCTATCGAATTATCCAAAGGAATTTTATTCTTTATTTTATAATAAATTGATTTTGAAGAGAATAAAGAAGCCCAACATTTTTGAACCGCCAAAACTACATCTTCTTTACCTCTAACATTTAAGTAATATTGAAGATTTGTGCTTTCTTCTGAATCTTGATATATAATTGAAGGCCTAACTGCAACAAATGGAAGATCCCTACCTGCTTTAATAAAAGTGTTTAGAACATCACTTCCCAATGCTTTACTAACTGCACGATCTACATTCATGTCATCATAGGCTTCTATTATTGATTCTTTAATTATATTTGGGACTTGAGAATCTAAAATTAATTCTTGTATCTTTTGTGAAATTATTTGAAGTTCATTTGAATCTTCAACATTTATATTTGATAATAAAGAATTTATCTTTTCTTGGATTCCTGTTTTATTCAAGAAAAATTCATATGATTGTGCTGTAACTATAAATGCATTTGGAACTGGAAACTTTAAATTATATAACTCTCCTAAATTAGCACCTTTATTTCCAACTATAGCACTATCTTTAAGTCTTGATTCAGAAACCCAAACAACTGGTTGTACTGCCATTTCACCTCTGAGATTAAGATAACTTTTAGCGTTATTAAATGTTTCTAAAGAAAATTAATTTGTTTTTATTGATTCTATTTCTATCAAACATCTGCCTGGCATTCTTGGATTTGCAGAATTTAATGCATCTTTAGCAACATCTATTCCTTCTTTGTTAACAAATGCTGTGAATAAAACTTTTCCTTTTTTAACTTGGGCTGCACTTCCTATTACTTTACCAAATGAATGAGCCATACCTGATTGTAAACGATCTGCGTGAGCCCCACCCAACATTCTGTTTTCTCTTAAAGCGTGATGTGGAAATATATTTACAGCTAAGAAATAATTTCCACCTAATTTTGTTTCTAATTGTCTGTTAATAACCATTCTAGCACTCTCTATAGAATTATGTCTTATTTGTAAAGTATCCTTAGAAATTAACATTAATTTAAATTGATAATCTTTTTTTACACCCATTTCAAATCTACCTATTTTATGTGGTGGAAATGCTTTAATATAACCCTTTGATTTAAATTTAGATTTTCTAGTATAAGCTCTTTCTACTCGTCTATAACATTTACCTTTTCTTAAGCCTACCATTTTAATCTACTAATATTGAACTCCCTAAACTTTGGCCTGGTAAACCTTTTTCAAATTGAACTCTTAAAGCTCCAGAATTACCATGTGTTTTAGTAATAACCCCTTTTATCTCTTTTCCCGCAGGGCTTTTCCATGTCACATTTTTTGTTATTAATGACTTAGCCTTTGCTTTATTCACTATACCTTTGACTTTTATAATCATTTGGTATTTTTGTTGAGTTTTTATTCCACGTCTAAAGCTTATTACTTTGCCATCCATATAAACAGGAAAAATCTATTATTTATAAGGTTTTTTATATTTAAACAAGTTAAGGTATTCCATAAATTTGCTACATTTATGATTGAGTGTTTAAGATAATGAATTGGATTTTAGTTTTAGATTGCTCAATTATCATCACTCTTTTATGTTCACGTTTTGATTCATATGAATTATTATATAATCTTTCTTTATTTCTAGATTATTAATTATCACTAATAAATAGTAATATTTATATATAATTAAACTTTCTAAAAATTATGGTTGGATTTAACAATAATTCAGGAAGAGAAACAGAAAGACGATCTACTGGAATATATTCACCCTTGGTTGGATCTTATGTTAGAGTTTTCTTGCATGGAAATAATCTTATGGGTAAATTAAATTATGTAGACCATGTTCATTTAGAATTATTACCTCACTTAGTCGGGCAAGGTACTATGCTTGAAGAAAAAATAATAATTGTTGATGATCTTTCAGCTATTATAGAAATAAGATCAGTACAAGGTATACATCCTTTGCCTGATGGTAGGGCTTATTTTGATAGAATTATAAAAGATGCTGAAGAAAAAACAAAGACAGATCAATTCTTAAAAACTAAAGAGTTAGAATCTAAAGGTTACAAACCTGCTTAAAACATAGTTATAAGGCTTAAATTAAGTCACCACAAAGTATATAAAGATTCTATTCTAATATTCTTTAAGCCTGGCATGAGAAAGGCTCAAGTGAGTGACGATAAAACTATCAGGCTATGATGCTTGGGAGTTAATGTCAGGCAACATAAACTTACATAATCGAAAAGGACAAGAATTCAAAAATATCATATCACATTCATCCATGTTGGTTGTTTATTTGTGAACCAGAAAAAATAAGAGAGGGTTATTTAGACTCATATTAAAGAGTACTTGTTCTATAGATTTTAAGTTACGGAGGAAAAACAATGGGAAAAGTAAGCCCAGTATCGACTAAATATACTATCTATGCTCCAATTACAATTGAGGGTTCAGTAGATAGACCAGATGTTATAGGTGCAATATTCGGACAAACAGAAGGTTTTTTAGGTCAAGATTTAGAACTTAGAGAACTTCAAAGATCAGGAAAAGTAGGAAGAATTGAGGTTAAACTTGATACTACTAATGGGAAGAGCGTTGGACAAATAATTATACCTTGTAGTTTAGATAAGGCTGAAACTGCTATTATTGCTGCAGCTTTAGAAACTATAGAGCGTATTGGACCTTGCAATTCTAAAGTAAGAGTTGAAAAAATAGAAGATGTAAGAGTTTCCAAAAGAGAATTTGTTATAGCAAGAGCAAAAGAATTATTAATGAATTTACAATCTAGTGTTCTTCCAGACTCACAAGAAATTGCTGAGGAAGTTGCAAATTCAGTTAGAATGCAAGAAATAACCGAATGGGGACCAGAAAAATTACCTGCAGGACCTGCAGTAGTTAATGACGAAGAAGTTATACTTGTAGAAGGAAGAGCAGATGTAATCAACTTGTTAAAAAATGGATTTAAGAATGCAGTTGCTATTAATGGAACAAGTATTCCTGAATCTATAAAAGAACTTTGTAAACAAAAGACTGTAACTGCTTTTGTCGATGGTGATAGAGGTGGAGATATAATCTTGAAAGAGTTAATGGAATGTACTGAAATAGATTATATAACTAAAGCTCCAGCTGGAAAAGAGGTAGAAGAATTAACAAAGAAAGAAATTCATATAACTTTGAGAGCTAGAATAGCTGCTGAACAATTTAAGTTTGAGATTAGTGGTGCTAAAAGACCTCAACAAATAATGGCTGAAAATTTTAGAAGACCAATGAATAGAGAATATACTTCTAACAATAGAGAGTATAGCGGGAACAGAGAACACAATTATGTTCCAAGACTGCAACAAAATATAACAACTCCTCAAACAGCAACTATTGAAAGAAAAGGTAAAGATAGTTTCAAAACTATGTTGGATGATCTTATAGGAACAAGAGGGGCTTATTTAGTTGATAAAGATTATAATATTTTAGGAAAAGTTCCGACTACTGAAGTAGAAGCAACACTTAAAGGTTTAACAAATGTATTTGCCGTTGTATTTGATGGTATGATTACTAAAGAGATTGCAAAATCTGCTGAAATGAGTAATGTAAATTTTATTGTTGCAAGAACTTCAAAGATAAAGCCTAATGAGACAAGGGTAACACTATTAACTCCAAAAGAGCTATAGAAACCTTTTTTAATTAGGTTGATAAAGAAATATTATAATGAAAAACAAGGTGAATAAGGTTAAATTAATTATTTTATTTTTTATTATTATTTTTATAGTTTTATTTTTCTTTTTTACAAAAGCTAAGAACTGCAATGATGATTCCTGTTTTGATTCTTATGCTAGTAAATGTTCTAAAGCTAAAGTTATTAGTCCAAATGATGATAATAGGTATAAATATGAAATTTTAGGAAGAAAAGCAAATAATTGCATTGTTGAAGTTACATTGTTGAACTTATCTGAATCACAATCAAATGATATGAAACTCGCTTTAGAAGGAAGAAGTATGAAGTGTGCAATAGCGCAGGACTTATTGACTGCTGACAAAAATATTAAAGATATTAAAAACTTAAATGATTATTGTACTGGACAATTAAAAGAGGCAGTATTGCAAGTAACTTTAGATAAGATGTATGAAATAATTGTTAAAAATATTGGGCCTTTAGCTACTGAATTTAGAAAAGATTTAATTTAATAAAATTATTGTAATTCTTTTTTTAATGTTTTATGTGCTTCATTAATTATTTTAAATTTATTTGCATCGCCAGTAGGCATATCTGGGTGATGTTCTCTTGCTAATGATTTATATTTCTTATCTATGATCATTAAATCTAATTCATTTTGACTAACACCCAAGACATCTCTAGCTTTTTTACGTTTATCTTCTATGTCATAATCTTCAGAAAATTCGTTTATGAATTCTTCTACTGTCTTTTCTTCATTTAATAAAGCATGGACTTCTAGTTCAATTACTTTATTAACTATATAAAGATTCTCAACAAAATTTCTAGCTGAACTATAACTATAATATAAATGATGACCATTAAAATACCATGATGCAGATGCTGAAGCTTTTTTTATAGCAAATACTTCAAGTTTTACTCTTACTTGATGTTCTGGAAGACCAATCTTTCTTAGAATAGTAAAAATATTA
>CAYJSR010000009.1:0-6603 GCA_964373095.1 Candidatus Woesearchaeota archaeon | reverse complement strand
ATATTATTTCTTAATTGCACTGCTCTTCTATTTGAAGAATCTCTTACATTTATAGCATTAAATTCATATCCTTTAGCTTTTATTCTTTCCATTTTCTTAAGTATTTTAACAAAAATCTTATCTCTAGAATTTTGTATATTAATCGTATTAAGGATAAATTTATAAAGTTAAGTGCGGGGAACAGGACAACCGTAAACTCCATTTAGTTTTTCACAAACACTTTTCTAAAGGGCTTAATTCGAACCTGCGTAGGCCTGAGCCAGTAGATTTTGAGTCTACCCCGTTTGGCCACTCCGGCATCCCCGCATAAAAACTTAAAATCTATTAAACTATATAAGTATTTCTGAGTCAACATATAAACTATATACGTTAACTATTTTAATATTAACAACAATTTATACATGCTTAAAAATTATAGGGGGTAAAAAAGATGAAAGGGGGAAAAATAGATGTAGATTTTTCTGGGGATTTTGAATCATTACCAGATTTTAATAGAAAAGCTTTGGTAGATTATATAAACAGATTTATAAAAAGATACAAAGAAGATAAAGATATCTTTGGAGTAAGTGTCTATATAAAAAGATTTGAAGCAAAATATTTAGGAAAACCATTAATATTTTGCAACATGGCTGTAGATACAATCTTTGGATCTGTTTCAGCAGCGAGTACAGGTTGGGGCTTAAAACAAGCAATTAAACAAAGTATAAAATCTTTAACAGGCGAAGTACATAAAATAGAAGAAAAAGAATTCTTAGGCGTACATGCACCAACTGAAATACTAGCTTAAATTTTATTTTTTTAATTTGATTAACAATCCATAAATTGTTTGATGTAAAAATCGCTATTTTTACTGACTATAAACTAGATGTAAGAAACTAAATCTTAAACGGGAAAGTTTAACAGGAATTATATTTAATTTTTAGAAATACCTAATTTTACAAAGAGAAGCAAAAGTTTTAAAAAGTCCATCTAATTACCTTAAATTGAAGGGGTGAAATTAAACAATCGCCTCAAGATTTCTTGGGGTTTTGGAGGATATGAAAATGGCAAACCTACAAGTTGAAGATTTGGAATTTAAAATAATTGAAAATATTCCTTCTTGGGCAGCATTTAAACCAGAAATCGCAAAGAAAGATGGAATAGAATATCATCGTAAGAAAGGTTCTAAAGTTGTTTACAAAAAAATCGATGATGGTCTGCAATGTATGAGTTGTGATTCTGAAATTCAAGCTGCAGAAGTTGCCCATCCAGTACATGATGGTCCATTTCCTCTTTCTGGTTCAGGAAGATGTAGATATGAACAAGTTCCATACTGCCCAAAATGTGAAGAAATACCAAAATATCACGGTTCATTCATAACTCTGAAATAAAAATTTAGGGACGTTTTTGTTTATTTTATTATTTTACTTTATATATTACATTCGTTACATGGATAGAACGCCTCCGACCACAAAATATATTCTGCCTACGGCAAAGATTGATTGAAAATGAAAAATTTACTCTGAATTTTTCTCTTTTATATAATCAAACCTTATCTTCCAAACTATTAGAAATTCTATAATTTCTCCTGTGTATAATTGGATAACCTTGTTTTTTCCAGATTTTGAAAATATGCTTATAATCTAAATGAGAAGGAAGGCTATCTGAAGCCAATATTGGATCTCCACTATAACGATCATAGAATCTTCTTGAAGCAACAAGTTCAAAGACTTCAGGATTTAATTTAGGTTTACGCCCAACAGACCCCCTATTACCACCCATATTTATTAACTTACCAGTAGGTTTTAAACTATTTTCATCCCAGACTCTTAATATTCTTCTAACACCAACACAAAAATGTTTTGAAGCAGAATATTGATTACCATTACAAATAGAATAATAATCTCTTATTTGTTTATCAGTAACTTGATCGTACATTTTAAATAGATTAAATATAGCAATTATTTAAACTTTGGGTGAGAAGAATTTATTGTAGAAATATTAATAAATAACCTAAATTGTTTCTTAAACATGCAATATCTTATATTTTTAAATAAATTTGAAATAGAGTTAGATAGATTAAAAACTAAACTAAAAGAGTTAGGAGCGAGTATAATAGAAAAAGAAGACGATAATATATTATTTGTATTTGGAAAACTTGAAATAAATAAAGTAAAAGCCTTGCAAGAGGTAAAACAAATAATTGAATTATATAACGATTGGAGAGAATTAAATTTTAAAACATTGCAAACAGATTGTCTAAAATTAGCTAAAACATACAAAATAAAGAATTATTCAATAAAAACAAATTTTTTAAATAAGATACCAATATCTGCAAAATCAATATATAAACACATAAATCCTTATTTAAAACATGAAGATATTACACCAGATAAAGATTCTAGTAATCAAATATACATACAAATAAAAAAAGAAAATAACAAGATATATTATAAATTAGGTTATAGTCAAATAGAAGTAATGAATAGGGAAGAAACAAAAGAATTTAATGTAATATTAGAACAGCCAAGATTAAGTTCAGAAATAGGAGATTTCTTAAGATTATGTTGGATATTTAGATTAAAATTAATAATAGTTACAGATAATAAAGAAGAATTTAATAAAAATCTAAAAAAGGCAAAAGAAGAAACAAAAGGAATTGATTATGAAAATTTTCAATTAGAAATAGTAAATGAAATACCAGATTACTTAGATATAATAGCATTCAGTAAACATGGAAAAGAAAATGAAAAAAAATTAATAGAACTATTTAAAGAAAATAAGAGTTATGGGTTATTATTTGGAAATGACACTTATGGTTTAACGCAAAAAGCAAGAGATAAAGCAAATTATATTATAAAATTAACAGAAGAAAATAAAAAACCATTAAGAGCTAGTCACGCATTAAGTTATGTTTTGGGTATTTATAAGGTTATTAATTAAGTCTTCTTAACAACATCTAATTTCAAGTGAAGTTCTTTTAATTGTTTAGGATCAATATCACCAGGAGAACCATCCATAGGACATTCAGCTGTTTTATTTTTAGGGAAGGCTATAACTTCACGAAGATCATCTAATCCTAATAATATTCCTACTAACCTATCTAATCCAATTCCTACACCACCATGTGGTGGACCTGCATATTTATATGCTTCTAATAAAAATCCAAACTTTTTTTCTGCTTCTTCTTCACTTAAACCAATTATTGAAAATATCTTTTTTTGTATCTCCGGCTTATGAATACGTAAACTTCCCGAGCATAATTCAACACCATTTAAAACTAAATCATAAAGCGTAGCATAAACTTTTCCAGGATCAGAATCTAATAATTTAATATGTTCTTTTTTTGGCATACAAAATGGATGGTGTTCTGGTTCCCATTTATTTTCTTCTGCATTCCATACAAAAAGTGGAAAATCTACAATCCAACAGAATTTATATTTATTTTTTTGAATTATATTTAATTTATTTGCAATTGCTAATCTAACTTGACCAAGAGAAGTGCATGCAATTTTAAAATTATCTGCAACAAATAATAACAAATCTCCACTTTTCGCTTTTGTTTCTTTTATCAATTTTTTTTGTATACTTTCATCTATATATTTAGTTATAGAACTTTCTAATTTATTATTATTAACTTTAGCCCATGCCATTCCTTTAGCATGATATCTTTTAGATAATTCTATTAATTCATCTATGTCTGTTCTAGAAAATTTACTACAACCACTCGCATTTAAACATTGAATAATACCATTATTTTTTACTGTAGATCTAAATACTTCAAAATTAGAATTTTTTACAATGTCTGT
The DNA here is from genome assembly GCA_964373095.1 of Candidatus Woesearchaeota archaeon. GTDB lineage: Archaea > Nanobdellota > Nanobdellia > SCGC-AAA011-G17 > GW2011-AR18 > CAYJSR01. Next base: position 2,815 of record CAYJSR010000009.1, on the reverse strand, counting down.
TACATCAGTTAATTCTAATCCAAATCTTAAATCTGGTTTATCTGAACCATATTTTGACATTGCTTCATTATAAGATATTTTTATAAATGGTGTTTCTATGTCTTTATTATTAGTTTTAAATATAGTTTTCATCAATCCCTCTACAATTTTAAAAATATCTTCTTCATTAGCAAAACTCATTTCAATATCAATTTGTGTATGTTCTGGCTGCCTATCTGCTCTTAAGTCTTCATCTCTTAAACAACGAGCTAGTTGAAAATATCTATCGCATCCTGCAACCATAAGAATTTGTTTATAGAGTTGAGGACTTTGTGGAAGAGCATAGAATTTTCCAGGATTTACTCTACTTGGAACTAAATAATCACGTGCACCTTCTGGTGTTGGTTTAACCAATAGTGGTGTTTCTATTTCTAAAAAATTCTCAGAAGATAAATATTCTCTTGTTACTTGAGCAACTTTATGTCTAATCAATAAGTGTTGTTGCATTATTGGTCTTCTCAAATCTAAATATCTATACTTTAATCTTAATTCTTCATTAATTTCAGTTCTATCATCAATTTCAAATGGAGGAACTTCAGATTCGCTGATTATTTCTAGACTCTTAACCTCTACTTCTACCCCACCTGTAATTAAAGTTTTATTTTCCATTCCTTTTGGGCGTGACCTTACATTACCAAATACTTGTATACACCATTCTCTTCTTAATTTATCAGCTTCAGGAATTTTTATAGGATCTAAAACTATTTGAGTTAAACCATATCTATCTCTTAAATCTATAAAGATAATACCGCCATGATTTCTTCTAGAATTTACCCAACCACATATTTTAATATCTTTCTTGATGTCTTTATTTGTAAGCTGCCCACATGTGTGTGTCCTGTATGATGTTTCAAACATAGTTCTTGTAGTCTCTAATAGGTTTATAAATTTAATTGTAAAGCAAATAAAGCTAAAGACATAATAAACAAGAGATAGACTTTTATATTAGGGTTTTTTAGTATATCCTATGCAAAAAGAAACATGGAATTTAAAAGATATTTTACCAGAAATAAATTCGAAAGAATATAAGATTTTATTAGAAGAATTAGAAAAAGCAACAAAATATATAGAAAGTTATAGAAACAAAATAAATCCAAATATAGATATCAAAGATTTTATGAGTGTTATAAAGGCTAAGGAAAAAATAGCTGAAATAACTTCAAGATTATGCGATTATGCTTATTTATGGTTTTCTCAAGATACTTCAAACCAAGAAGCGAAAAATTATCGATCATTAACAGAACAACTATTAGTGAATATAAGTAATAGAATAATGTTCTTTTCATTGTGGTTTAAAGATTTAGATGAGAAAAATGCAAATAAAATAATAGAAAAAGTTCCAAGCGAATACAAATACATGTTAAAATATCTAAGAATTTTAAAACCACACACTTTAACTGAAAAAGAAGAAAAAATAATAAATTTAAAAGAAACAACAGGCAGTAACGCATTAATAAAATTATATGATATGGTTACAACTAATTTTACATTTAAATTAAGGATAAGAAATAAAAATTTAGAATTAACAAGGGAAGAATTAACAGGATATGTAAAGAATAATGATCCAAAAGTGAGAAAAGCAGCATATCAATCATTATACAAAGTTTATTCAGAACATAGTGATATTTTAAATGAGATTTATAGAAATTTAATATTAGATTGGAAAAATGAAAATTTAGGATTAAGAAAATTCTCTAAACCAATAACACCAAGAAATATTTCAAACGATGTAAGTTATAAATCAATCAATAGTCTATTAGAAGTCACAAAAAAGAATAAAGGTTTATTCCAAGAATACTTTAAGTTAAAAGCTAAAATATGTAAAATAAAAAATATGAGTAGATATGATATTTACACTCAATATAAAACAAAAGATAAGAAACATTCTTATGAAGAATCTAAGAAATTAGTTCTAGTAGCATACAAATCTTATTCAGAAGAAATGTACAATTATGCTAAGAAAATGTTTGATTTAAAACACATTGAGCCATTAGCAAGAAAAAATAAAATGTCTGGTGCATATTGCATGATGATAACACCTAAAATTGAACCATATGTTCTACTAAATCATACAGGTGATTTAAGAGATGTATTTACTATGGCTCATGAATTAGGTCATTCAATTCACGATCAATTAGCTTCAAATCATTCAATATTAACAGCACATCCACCATTAATTTTGGCTGAAACTGCCTCAGTATTTGGTGAAATGATATTATTTGAAAATTTAATGAAGTCTACTAAAGAAAAAGAAATTAAAAAAATGATTCTAATACAGCAATTAGATAACATCTATGCTACAATTTTAAGACAAACTTATTTTATTTTATATGAAATAAAAGCACATGAAATGATTGCCAAAGGAACAACTCTAGAAGAATTAAACAAGACTTATTTAGAAAATTTAAAAGAACAATTTGGTAATTCTTTAGTAATACCAAAAGAATTTAAATACGAATGGATTACAATTCCACATATCTTTCATACACCATTTTATTGTTATGCATATTCATTTGGAAATTTACTAGTTTTAGCTTTATATGAAAAATACAGAAAAGAAGGTAAGTCATTTGTTACTAAATACTTAAAAATATTAAGTTATGGTGGTTCAGAAAATCCAAGCAAAATATTAAAAGAAGTTGGAATTGATATTGAATCTGAAGATTTTTGGCAGTCAGGTTTTAATTTAGTAAAAGAAATGATTAATGATTTAAAAAAACTATGAAACAAGTAATAATAGTAAGGGAAGATTTAAAACTACCAAAGGGAAAAATAT
>CAYJSR010000008.1:0-19001 GCA_964373095.1 Candidatus Woesearchaeota archaeon | reverse complement strand
TATTATTGCGGCTATTATGAAAATTTGACCTTTTTTATTCATAGTATTTTATTGATTATTTTATATATTTATATGTTTTTTGATGCTTGCTATAACATACTTTTTCACAAAATTTTCTCTTCTTTTGCCATAATGGGACTATAAATTGTTTTTTACAATGTAAACATCTTTTTGGTATTCTTTTATTAGCTTTGAAATTTTCATAACATTGATATTTACAAAACTTGGCATTATATTTTGCTTCTCTTGCTTTGTTTACTATAAACTTATTCTTACATTGTTTGCATCTTTTTGTTATTAAGTTATGTTTACTTCTGCATCCTCTTGAACAGAATTGTGCTGTAGTTTTTCTATATTGACTAACTTTAAATTTTTTCTTGCAATTTAGGCATATTATTGAAACCCTATTATAATTCCATGGAATTCTCATATTATTTTAATAATATACTTCTATATAAATATTTTTAAATCTTAGGATTTTTTAATTTTCTTCTCTTTATAAAATATTTCAAAATGTAATTTTTTATCCTTTGAGAATATCCTAAGATTGATATTACTTTTTTTTATTGTCTTCTTATTTTTACTTATTTTTATAGGTATAAAATCTTTGAACGCTTTTAGATTTAAATTTTCTATTTCTCCATTTTCAATTTTATCTCTTATTAAAGATAGACCTGTTGTTGTTAGTTCATATGTTCCAGGTAGAGGTATAGAAGTAAAAGCTGCAATTCTCATTATTTCTGCTTTTGCTCCATGAACTATACTTTTTGTTTTATTATCACCTTTTTTTATATGAGTTTTATAATATTCATAAAATACCCAACCAGGAAGCAACCATCTTACTTGCTTGACTCTATTAATATTCTTTTTTAACTTTGAGTCATTATGTTTCATTATTTTAGTATCTAAATTTATTTATCTTAATGGTAATTCTTGTTGGTTGTTATATATCTTTGTTTCTAAACCATATCTTGATTTTAGCTTAGCAGAAGCTTCTTTAAATTTGCTTTCATCTATTATTATAACCTTGTATAAATCTTTTCATCCAAATCAGATAATAATTTTACTAAATCTGGATCTTTTGGAAAGATTCTATGACCTATTACGGTTTTTTTCTATATTATCTCCTATTACTCTTTGATCTGCAAGAGAATCTAGGTATCCTCTAGCTGCATCTCTTCTTTGTTTTAATATATCTCCAAATTCACTTTCTACATAAAGGACTCCATAATTTGTCATATTTTATTTTAAGTATTCTTTCTTTATAAATATTTATGTAGTCTAATTAATATCTCTTATTTTTCTAAAATTATAAATCTTATCTCTTTCAATAATGAATGCTTGAAACTTTTTTAAATCTCCTTGTAAAAATGGGCTTAATAATTTACTTCTTAATATATCTGTTCCTATTGTTAGAGTATTAAATGAAGGCAAGACTATTAATATTTTATTTAAGTATTCTCCTTTTAAAAAACATTTGAATGATTCATATCTTGATTTATCTTTTAATCCTATTGCAGGATGTTCATGGCCTATAATAATGACTTTAATATTAGGGTTCGATACTTCAACTAATATCTTATCTCCATGACAGATTAATATATCTTTTATTTTGTAATAGTCTACTAATTCTATTCCCTTTTTTCTTATTATCCATGGTAGAGTTACGTCGTGATTTCCCCTTATAATTATTAACTCTTTACTGTGTTTTAATAATAAATCTATTACTTGAGAAATATTTTTCCATTCTTGATCGTTTATTACTCCAAACTCATGTTTTAAATCTCCAGTAATTATTATTGTTTTTATTTCTCTTGATATTAATATTTTGTTTAGTCTTTCTAAAATATCTTTGAATTGTGTTCTAGGAATAAGGACGCCTCTTTTGTTTAATGCTTCTTCATAACCTAAATGTAGATCTGCTATAATTAATGTTTTATATTCTTTTAAATATAAACAAAGTTCTAGTGTTTCTATTCCTTTTCTTATTTTCATAAATGCTTTACTAAATATAGTCTTATATATCTTATGAATTGTTCTTTATAAATGTAAATAAACCCTCTATCTGTTTTAAATTAGTCTTTAATAATTCTAATCTAAGTTTGTTATCTATTTTAATTCCTTTTCTTTGTAATTCGTGTCTTAATTTACTAAATATCCTCTTTCCTTCTGAATCTAAGTCTGTTAAAATTACTATTCTTTCATTTATAGTTTCTATTATCTCAAATAAAGGTTTGTTTTTTAAAGTTCTTATTTTCCTTAACCCTAATCTGGCTAATGATATTTTATCTTTTTTACCTTCTACAATTACTAAATAATTATTATCTCTTATTTCAGAAATACAATTGTTAATTTCCTTTAAATTAATCTTCATTCTTTTTAGTTTCTAATGCTCTTACTATTGCTTCACCAAATTCTTTTGCTGCTTGTGGATTTTTTGCTGTGATTATTCTATTGGTTACTTCTAAATTTGTTCCTGTGTAAAAGCCACCATTTTTTGCTACTAATTCTCTTGTTGTTTCAAAACCTGTTGCGTCTTTTCCTTTTAATAAACCTGCGATTGCTAGTATTCCTGTAGCTAAACAAATTGAACATACTAACTTGCCTTTTAAGTAAGCTTCTTTAGCTATGTTAATTGCTGTTTTATTTGTGTAATAAATAGTACTTCCTGGACCCCCTACAAAAATTATTGCATCAAAATTATTTACTATTATTTTATTCAAACTTAGATCTGGTTTTATTTTAGTTCCTAGAACACCATTAGATGTTTCTCCTGTATTACTCGCTGTTAAAGTTTTTATTTTATGTGATTCAATGATTTTTCTAGGTTCTATCAATTCTTCATCTCTGAAATTTATTTCAGGAATAATAAATAAAACTTTTTTATCTTGTACCATATGTTTATACAGCTTTTAGAGTTATTTAAAACTAACTACATAAGAATAATAAAGTTTTTAAATAAGTTATATCCGTTATTCGTTATGGAAGTGAAAATTTCATTTGATACTGAAAAAGAAAGTGTTGATGATATTAAAAGACTTATAGGTGCTTTGCAAGATTTAGTTTCTAAAAGGGAAAAAGGAAATACTTTAGGAAATCCCTTAACTACTGTTGTTGTTACTAAACCTAGTCAAATTAATGTTCAACAATCTACTCAACCAGTGAGACCTGGGAATCAGACTTCTGGTGGTGGAAGAGTTGTTCCTTATACTGATATGTCTGATATTCTTTCTAAACTTGCTTCTGGTGGTGGACGATAGAAAGTTAGGTTTAAAAGTTTTTCTTAATTATTTCTTTAATGGAAAATGAACTTGAACAGATATTATTGATCTTATCTCAATCTTATGGTTTCTAGATTCTTTGGTGCACAAGTTTCTATTCTGTATTGTTGGTAAATTACGCTAGCTAATTCTAAACATCTACTATATTCTCCATGAACCATTATAATTTTTTTAGGTCTAGGATCTAAATTTCCAACCCAACTTACTAATTGTTTGAAATTACTGTGACCTGAAAATCCATCTAAAGTAAATACTTTCATTACAATCTTTAAATTTTCTTGTCTTTTGCTTCCACCTGTTATAAAATTAATATCTCTTTCTCCTTGTTGTATTCTCCTACCTAAGCTTCCTACACCTTGATAACAAGTGATTACTAATGCGTTTTTAGGGTTTTCAGCAAAATGTTTAAAATATTCTAAAGCTGGACCACCTTGAAGCATACCTGATGTAGCCATGACTATAAACGGACCTTTGCTATCTTTTACTTCAGCCATTTCCTTTTGGCTTTTAATTTGTTTGAATATTGGGCTTAAAAATGGGTTATGATCTTTTTGAAAAATATCTGTTTTTGTTCTGTTGCTTAAGAAATCTGGATAGGCTGTATGAATTGCATTAATATCCCATATCATACCTTGAATATAAATCGTCATATCTGGAATTCTCTTTTCTTTCATTGCTCTTTCTAATATTAACATAATCTCTTGACTTCTGCCTACTCCAAGTACTGGCATTAAAACTTTTCCTTTATTTGCTGCTATTTCGTTAATTATCTTTATTAATTCATCTTCACTTTCTTTTCTTGTTTGTGATTTGTCACTTTTTGTTCCATAAGTACTTTCCATCATTACACTTTCTATTCTTGGAAATCTTGTGTTTGCTGGACCTAACAAATTACTTGTTTCGTAATTAAAATCTGATGTGTAACAGAAATTGTGTAAACCATTACCAATATGTAAATGAGCTAATGCACTACCTAATGTATGTCCTGCATTATACATTGTTAATCTTATATCTGGTGTTATATCACTTACTTCTCCATAATCTAAACAAATAGAATGTTTAACAAATTCTTTAACATCATCAACTTTGTAAGGTGGATCATTTCCTTCTTTTTCTGCTATGCCTATAAGATCTAAACACATTAAAGCCGAAATATCTCTACATGGTTCAGTACAATAAGTTGGTCCTCTAAAACCCATTTTATATAAGAAAGGTAGAGTTCCACAATTATGAACCACTATACCATTAGCAATAAAATTACTATTATTTTTAATTTTTAAATCTACTAAATATTTATATTCATTTTTGTTTTTTTCTATTTTTGTAATTTGCTGCCATTTCACTTCTGCATTTATAAAAAATCTTATTTTATTTAATTTGCACTCTACTTTATCTTTTAAATCTTTTAATAAATTATCTAATTTATTTACAATTAATTTTTTATCTAAAATAAATTTATTTAATTCCATTTTGCTAACGCCTAAGACTAATATCTTTTTTTCTATATTAGAATCAATTATTGTTTCTTCAATTATATTTATTCTTTTTTCTAAGAATTCTGTCAAAGATTGTGCAGTGTTTCTCGTTAATTTCTTTGAATCTCCAGAATATAAAGCAAATACATCTTTTGGAAGATCTCTTTTTAATATTAATTCATCACAATTATTCTTAAGACTAATATTTTTTATTATTTCCTTTATTTGGGTGTTGTTTATTGGTATAAAATCTTCTTCCTTAGCATTTGTCTCTTTAATAGCATTAATCATATCTTTTAATTTTCTATTTTTCTCTGGATGTCTGAATCCAATTAATTCATTGAATTTTCTTATTGCGTTTACAGAGCCTATACCTATTCTGTAACTAATTCCTTCTTTTCTATATCCATTTATTTTTTGTTTTGATAATGTTGATTCTATACCTAATCTATTCAGTATGAATTGTAATTTTTCAGCTATTTCTATACTTGTAGAATCTATTACTATTACCCTCTTTTTTACACAACCTTCTGCATCTGCAAAACCCCTAATAAAACTACATATAATTTCATTAGATGATAAAATTATTTGGTCTGGAATTTTTCTTTTTGGGCTTTCTTTTAATATTGTATTAAAATTATTTTTTATATATCTTAGAATTCCAGCATTATTTATTTCAATTACAAAAGCATTTTTAGTTTTATCTGAATGATGATTTATTCCTGGTTTATAATTAAAGATCTTATAAAAAGTTTCAGAATATTCTTCTAAACATTCTTTTGATTTATCTGTAATTCTTATTGAATTTTCTGTTGATTGGTGTCCATCTCCTGCTATATATCCAATACATTGCGCTAAATTTGTATTTAATCTCTCTGGTAAATTGGTCTTTTGAATGCCAAATTTTAAATAAAATTCTTTTTCATTTAATTTATAGAATCTTAAAATTTCATTTAAACTATCCTTATATATATGATTATTACTTCCCTCTAATAAATAAATAAAATTCCTACTTTTGTTTAAGGCTACACTCAATGCATGTTGGGATAAATTTAATCTTTCTCTCTGTTTTTTTAAATATAATTTTGAATTAAATGATAATGGTATTCTTTCCCTATAATCTGTGTCAATATTTAATGTTATATTATTTATCTCGTTATTGATATCAGAGTTGCAAGGAATGATCATACCTTCTTTTAGATCTTTAGCCTCTATTTCTTTAATTTTCATATTATCAATTATAAAAAATTTGTGATTTGGAGATGCATCTATAGTATAATAAGGTGTTTTTACTTTTATTATTTCTTTATGATTGTAAGTTCTTATTTTCTCAACACATTCACCAATTTCTTTTTTTCCAGTTTTCCAGTTCATTGTCAAAACTTTGTCTCCTTCTTTTATTTGATCTATTGGTTTAATTATCCCATTTTCTAGTTCAATAGGTGTTTCTGGAGGTAAACAATGATCAATATGTGAATGACAAAGAATAATTGCATCTAATTCATTAATATCAAATTCTGCTGCATCTAAATATGGAAATGCTGATTCTTTTGGAGAAGCAACATCAAAACCACAATCTAATAATACTCTTGATTCTGGTGTTTGTAATAAGAAACAACTTCTACCTACTTCTCTTGCGCTGCCTAAGCATGTAATTCTCACCCATTCATCTCTTCTATCTTTAGTCCAGCCTTCATAAACTCTTTTCCCTACTTTATGTAAAAATTTTCTCCTATAATCGCTTGAATCGTATAAAACTTGTCTAATATTTTCTATTAAACGTGAACGCATAGGTGGTAGTCTCTTTACTATTGGTGTCCATAATGTCTCTTTTTTAATTTCTTTTAAAATATCTCCACCCTTACCTATGGCTATTCCTGGTTTTTCTGTTTCTATAACTACTATGCTTCTCTGGGGATCAAAAATAATATTTGGTTCTTCAGATTCTTTAGGAATAATCTTTTCAATCTTTTTTTTTGTTTCTTCAATATCCAAAACTATTGTTGGGTCTGCCCTTAATTCAACTCTCTTTTTTATATTATCAACTATGTTTTTTATTACTCATTTATTATATAATAAGAATTCTTTATTTTTTGTGTATAAAACAATATTTGAGCCTTCAAATAAAGCTTCTGATATATTTGCATCTTTAGGCAAATCCTTTGTTACTTCATCTATTATTTTTACCATTGTTGATTATAGAAAATGTGATTATAAAATTTACATAGTTAATTTTGTATCTAATTGTTTACCAAAGGCTTTTTTTGTCCCATCTTTTGTAATTGTAATTACATCTACTCCTGCACCACTTCCAGTATCTCTTTGAATTGCAGAGTTTATTGCACTCACAGCTAATTTTATACCATCTTCAATGCTTAGATTTTCTTTGTAATTAGCTTCTAAAGTTCCTATGGCAAATAACATTCCAGAACCATCACAGGCATAATCTTCAAATTTAGTTAAACTTCCATCCATTCCTAATTCATATAAATAAAATCCTGCTTCATCTCTTCCACCTAATAAGAAACCTGTTATTCCAGGAATTGCACTGAATTTTCTTGAATTATTATAAACTAAATTTGCTAATAAATTCGCAGCTTCTTTTACTTTTATTTTTTTTCCTTTTCTTAATTCATCTATCTTTATTTGGGCTTTTATTAATTTTGATATTAATTGTATATCTGAGATTAAACCTGCTATTGTCATAGCCAAATCTTCATTTATTATTAATACTTTTTCAAATTTTTTACTAGAAACAATCATACCGCCTAATGTTGCTTTTCTATCTGCTGCTAAAACTATTCCGTCTTTGCAAACAAGGCCTACAGTTGTTGTTCCTGTTTTGTGAAGTTTATGTTCGTCCATATTTAATCACATAGAATCTTATTTCACCTGTATTTCAGGGATTAGTAGAAACTTATAAAGGTTGCGGTCGACATGGCTTTGTTTAATAAATAGTTGTTTTTAGCTACTTTTTGCACAAGTTTCATACTTTTCAAACATATTTTTCTAAAATTTTGTATAAACCCACAAATAAGTTGAATATATTTCGGATTTATCTTAGTAAGATTAATTAATTTCAATATCTTAATATTTTTATGGAACATAAATGTGAAGAGAATGTTGATTTAGATGGTTCTTATGATTTTGAAGGAGAATATGTATTTTTTTATGGATATTGTAATCTATGCTCAAAAAAACTTTTAAAATCTTATAGAGAAAGTGAGGTAAGCATTCAAAAGTATTAAAAACTAGCTTTTTATATGGTTAATATGGATATATTAGAAATTTATTCTTGGCATGGTGGTTTAGAGATTATAAAAAAAGAACATAAAAAAGAATTGAAAGAAGTAATTGATGCAATTAGGTCAATTAATGAAGAAGATGTCAAGACAAAAGTAAGCAAAGAAAAAACAATGCAAGGAAGATCACTTTATTCTCCAATAGCATTAAACAAAGCGATATTAACAGACAATCTATATAATAAAGGATGGTCAAAACCAAAGATTGCCTTAGATGAAAATCATAGTTTTATTGAAGCTGATGGTGTTAAAGGGGAAGTTGGTTTAGAAGTTCAATTTGGCAAATATGCCTTTTTAGGATGGGATATATTTGGAAAAATGCCTATTTTTGCAAGAAATAAAAATTATACTGTTGGAATTGAAGTTGTTGCTGTCAAATCTCTACAATCTCAAATGTCAACAGGCGTAGGTTCTTTTACTCATATTGTTAATCTTCTAAAGAAACGAGGAATCTCAAATGTGGATATTCCAATTCTTATTTTAGGAATCGGCGAGAAAAAGTATTCCGATAAAAATAAGATAATCGATAAAGAACTTGAACTAGATTAAAGTCATATTGCCTTTTATTTTTTTATTTGGATCATAAATCGGAGTTCCTATTTCTCTAATAATTAATTCCCCCTTTTCCAATGTTCTTAATCTTTCTTTTGCTATATCTAAATATTTTTTCATTGTGTCTGCTCCAGCAGAACGCCTATTATTTCTTACAGATGCTATAGCTGTTGATCCTACACCCATGAAAGGATCTATAACTAAATCTTTTTCTTTTGTCATAGATAGGATTAATCTTTCTACTAATTCTATTGGGAATTGACATGGATGTTCTGTTTTTTCTGGATGGTTTGATTTAACATTTGGAATTTCCCAAACATCAGAAGGGTTTTTCCCTAAAGGATTACCTGATAATTGACCTTTTTTATTTCCTCTATAATGTTTTTTTTGTGGATATTCTTGTGGAACTCTTATATGATCAAGATTAACATTATATTCTTCATTTTTTGTAAACCATAATATCGTTTCATGTCTTCCAGAAAATCTTTTAGAAGCGTGTAAACCATGTCCGAATGTCCAAATAATTCTATTTCTTAAATGCAGACCATATTTTTTGAAAATAGGGTACAATAAAATATCTAATGGATAAACTTCACCATTTATATGATTTCCAACTTGCCAACAAATACTCCCTTTTTCATTGAGCACCCTAACACACTCTTTTATTACTTCTTCTTGTTGTTTTAGGTAATTTTCTAAAGAACTAACTTTTTCGTATTCCTTACCAATATTGTATGGTGGTGAAGTTACAATAAGCATAGCTTCTTTATCTGGAATATTTTTTAACAATTCAATAGTATCCCCATTATATAATGTTACATCTGAATCTTTTGAATAATTATTTGTTATTTTCATATTTTAATTCACCTCTTTATTGTTTATATTATTATTGAAATTTGGTTTGATATTTAATTCAAACATAGCTGGTTGACATTATTTTATATTAATAGATTCATACAACTTTTCTTTCTAGACCAATTCTGACGTCCCTACTTCCTAAAATCCTTTGAGCTTCAATAACTTCTTGATCTTGTACAATAAAAAGCAATGGATTTGGAAGTTGACAAAAAGCTAAAGGTCCATATCTTTTACGAGCTTGTTTAGATAATTTATTAGTTACTTCATCTATCTCTTTATAAACTGAATTGTGTCTTTTATCAACTGCTTTCTTTTCTTGCTCTGTTAAATCATAAAAAGCATTGCATTTTAATAATATAATGGAAGCAAACATAAGTCTTTTGTTTCTTTCTAGATCTCCATATTTTATAGCTCTTCTATAAATCCTGTCAAATTCTTCTAAACGTTCACTTAGCGGTGTCGTAGCATAATCGCTCATCTATTCTCCTACATTTTTACCATTTAAATATCTTTCATTCTTATTTTACTATTCTAATAGACTTTACTTTATTTTTAATTTCTTTGTCTTTTATTATTGATTTGCTAAATTGATTTATATTTGTAAATCTCCTTGGTAATATAACAACTAATCTCCCATTCTCTTCTTGAACTTTTTTGTATTTTTGTTTAAATCTTTTACAATCTTCTTTAAATTTTATTGGTGGACCATAATGTTTTATTGTTTTATCCAAAGTTTTATTTTTAACTTTAAAATATAAATAAGCTTCTTTCTTCCAGAACCAACCTGAATCAATAATTACAAAGTTTTTAGATTTTAGATCTAAACCTATTTTTTCATATACTTTTAATATTTTTGTACCTACTACATCCGCATTTCCTTTTAATGGAATAGCTTTGAAAACTAAATCATATCCTTTTAGATTAACTTTCTTTTCTTTGAATAGATTATCATCTTGCGTTTCAATAAATCTCTTACATATATCTTTAAATTTATTGAACCTTTCTTCTCTTAAGGCTGCAGCTGCATTTCTATTTGATTGTACTGGATCTATAACTATTAATGGAAATTTTTGTTCGCTTTTAAATCTATTATTTTTATTAATATCAATTATTACTTCTTTGTTCCATTTTGATGCTTGATTAACTAAATTCATAAAACCTTTATAATAAATTATTAACAATTCTATTAGGTAGCCTGAAAAACCACCGATAAATGTTTCTGCACCATAACAATCATTTACTTTAATGAAATATTTTGCTAATCTTATATCGTCTTTTAATTTTTCATTTGTATTGTTTTTTATAAAATTAACGTGCATTGGACTAACATCTGTTATGTTCTCTGCTTCTAAAGCAGTTTTTATTTTTAATACTGGAACTAATTCAAAACTTAATTTTTTGTATTTTATTAAGAAGTAGTCTCTACTACCGTGAATCTTCTCATATTTTTTGAAAGATTTCTTAACTATTTTTTCTAACCCTGTGGAAATATTCTGATTATTATTAAATATTACAAATATATCTATGTCGTGTTTATTTCTTAACCAGGTTCCTTTTGCAAAGCTACCACCTACAACTGTTTTTGCATTTATTAAATTTAAATTTAATTTTTCTAAAAATTCAAATACTATTTTAGAAACTTGCTTTTCTTCTTTAATTGTTGGTTTTATTGTCTTTAATATTTTTTTAAACATGATATTCTTGCTTACATTCTGATTAATAAGTATTACCATAAGTTATATAAAACTTGATTGATCTTTAAATTATCATGAAAAAGTTAATTTGTTTAGGTATAGAGTCTACAGCTCACACTTTTGGTATAGGAATCGTAAGTGGGAAAAATGTATTAGCTGATGCTAGAGATATGTATACTGTTGAGAAAGGTGGAATAATTCCTATTGAAGCTGCTAAACATCATAATTTATTGAAAGAAGGATTATTACACAGAGCTTTGGAAGAAGCAGATTTAGAAATGGAAAATATAGATTTAATTTCTTTCTCCCAAGGTCCAGGTTTAGCTCCATCTTTATTAGTTGGAAAAGATTTTGCTAAGGAATTAGCTTTGAAATATAAAAAACCTTTAATTGGTGTAAATCATCTATGTGGTCATTTAGAAGAAGGTAAATTTTTTACAGAAGTAAGAGATCCTGTATTTGTTTTTGTTTCAGGAGCTAACACTCAGATAATTGCCCATGAAGGTGGAAAGTATCGGGTTTTTGGTGAAGCACTTTCTGTTGGTTTAGGAAATGCATTAGATAAATTTGGAAGAGGTGTTGGTTTAGGTTTTCCAGCTGGACCAAAAATTGAACAGTTAGCGAAGAAGGGGCATTATGTCGAGTTGCCTTATGTTGTAAAAGGAATGGATGTTGAATTCTCTGGAATAGTTACTCATTGTATAAGTTTATTTAAAAAAGGAATTTCAATAGAAGATTTATGTTATAGTTTACAGGAAGTTGGATTTTCTATGTTATTAGAAGTTACAGAAAGGGCATTAGCCCATACTGGAAAAAAAGAAGCTTTGCTGATAGGTGGTGTTGCTGCTAATCAAAGATTCGTTGAAATGTTAAATATTATGTGTAAAGAAAGAGGAGCTATGGCATTTGCTTGTCCTTTAAAATATTCAGGAGACAATGGTGTGCAAATAGCTATTACAGGATTAATTCAATATAATTCAGGTTGTAATATATTTAAAACAAAACAACGGATAGAAACTGTAGATATCAATCCTAATTGGAGAATAGATGATGTTGAAACACCTTGGATGAAAAACTAATTTCTAAATGTTATTTTCTTAAAATAATGGTCTTTAGCGATAAATGTTTATAAAGGTGTTAACTATAACTAGGTTTGGAAAAATGAGGTGATGGTACCTTTTTTTATTTAAGGTAAGACTTATATAACTTCTTTAATATTATATTACTATGACATCTTTTTGGAGAGTAGTTAATGAAGTTATTAGGGATGCTGATGTAATCTTAGAAGTGCTAGATGCTAGATTTCCTAATGAAACTAGAAATAAAGAGATAGAAGAGAAAATCGCCAAATGTAAAAATAAGGAATTAATCTTTATTCTAAATAAATCTGATTTAATTTCTCAAAGATTTTCTGATATAAAACTTGATTTCGGTCCTTGTATTTTTGTTTCTGCTACTAATAATCTCGGAACTACTAAACTTAGAGGAATGTTAAGAAATATTGAAAGATATCCAAGAGAAAGAAAAGAACTTTTAGTTGGAGTCTTAGGCTATCCAAATACTGGTAAATCTTCTTTGATTAATTCTCTGAAACAGAAAAAATCTGCAGGCACTGGATCTACACCTGGATTTACAAGAGGTTTACAAAAAATTAGAATTTCAAAAAATATTTATTTACTTGATACTCCTGGAGTATTTCCATTTATGCAAAAAGATGAAGTTAGAGATGCTTTGATTAATGTTAAAGATTATAGAAAAGTTAAAGATCCTGAAGGTGTTGCATTGGGAATTCTTGAAAAAGCTTATAAAAAAGATCCAAAAATAATACAAGATTTATATAATATTAAAGCCCAGGAAGATAATGAAGAAACTTTAATCTTAATTGCTAAAAGATTTAATTGGTTAGTTAAAGGTGGAAAGCCAAATATTGATCAAACAGCTAGAAAAATAATCCAAGATTGGCAAAGAGGAAAATTAATTATTTAGTAAAATATCCTTTAGCTACAATTACATCACTTCTATTCTTTAGACGAAATATTTTATAACTCTTATTTTTAAAGTCACAACCAATAGTATAGTGCTTTATATCAGAATTATCAAATATACAATGATCTACTGGAGAAAAACCCCCTAAATAGGGATGTGTGTGAAATGAACCTATTTCTATTTGTCTTGATTCTAATTTTACTTCTTCTGTCTTTCCTGGATAAGTGCTTCTATTTATTTCATCAATATCTTTTGCTATTCTTAAATATTCCATTGAGTTTTTATCTAAATTATCTCTTGCAATTAGAATTGCTGTTCTTATCATATCAATCCTTTCTCTCCAATTTCCATCTGTAGTATATTTACTGCATCTTCCAGTTGCATGTTTTGTAAATAATTCTTTTTCTAAAGTATCTAAATCTGGAGTAATTCCTGTTTCTATTGCTATTCTTGCTGTTGAATCATCCATTATAGTATTCCTTGTTTGTATAAAACCTATTCTTTGAGTATGTTTTCCATCATTTGAATATTCTTCTTGATATACTATCCCACCAGCTTCAGCTTTAGTTTTATAATGTGTTAAACATGCTTCACTTATCTCTATCTTTGTTTTAATATTATTCAAGAGTAGCATATCTAATGGAAATTTTTCTTCAGTTAATGTTTCTAATCTACTTTCTTGTGTTCTAGCTATTGCAAAATTATTTTCATTTTGTTTTGTGTTATCCTTTGAATAATTCACCCCAGATAGTCCTAGACTTGCTAATAATAATGCACTTAGAACTCTTCTTATTTGATAACTTGAGACCATTTGTTTTTCTTGAAAGAACTTCTTTAAATAAGTTACTACTTTCTGGAACTTACATCACATTAATATACGATTATTTACTAATTTTAATTATGAAATGTGTTTTAACTAAGAAGCCTAAGAATCCAATAATAATACAAGGCTTTCCTAGTGTTGGTTTAGTTAGTACAATTGCTTCTAAATTTTTAATAGATCATTTAGATGTTGAAGAAATAGGTTATATTGAATCTGAACAAATTACGCCTTTGACTGCAATTCATAAATCTAAAATTGTTAATCCTATTACTTTATTTTATAATAAAAAATATAATTTAATAATAATTCAGTCTTTAACTGATGTTACGGGATATGAATGGGATTTAGCTTCTACTATAACTGATTTGGGAAGGAGTTTGGGTGTTAAAGAGTTAATAATACTTGAAAGTATGCCGCCTCAGCAAGGAGATTTAGATATTTATTATTTTTCAAATAAACGAAAATTAAAATTAAAAGAACTTAAAGAAGGAATTGTTGTTGGAACTACTGCTGCTTTGTTATTAAAAGCTAAAGAAATTCCAGTAACTTGTTTATTTGCTGAAGCACATTCACAATTACCTGATTCTGAAGCTGCTGCGAGAGTTGTTGGTGCATTAAATAATTATTTAGGTATGAAGGTTGATTGCAAACCCTTGTTAGAAACTGCTAAGAAGTTTGAAATTAATCTTAAACAATATATAGAAAGAGCAAAGGAAAATAATAGAGTTGCAGCTATGAAAGAAAGTAAGGAAGATACAGATTACTTTGGATAATAGATTTCAGACGAAAATTATTTCATATTCTCATTTAGAATAAATATTTTGCAATAAATTTGAAAATCCTCCGGAAATTTTTACACAATGCTTTTAAAAAATAAGAACTTCTTTATAGAAAACTATTTTAATATGTAGTACTATTAATAGTACTATTGGAAGTACAATAGATGTATATAAAAAAATTGATTATAATAAAATTAATAGAAGAAAAGATATTTAAGAAACATAATGTTAAAGTGGAGGAAATTAATGATATTTTATTTGAAGATGCCCCTTTATATTTCAAGACAGGGATGATAGGTATTTATGTGTTGGTAAAAAATATGATTATCTAACAATAATATTTACATTAAAAAATAAAATAGCAAAGGTAATAACTGCATATAAAAGCTCAAGATGGCAAATAAAACTTTACGAAAAGAAAGAATAAGGAAGAATGACATTATAAAACAAGTAAAAATTATTTTAGATAAAAATGCATTTAATGGGCCATTTCAATGCCATAATAAGACTACTGTCGAAATTATTAAAACTATGAAACTAATAGGTTTAGAATTAAATTATGGTGTCTGGGGATGTATTAAATGCAAAAAAGAATATTTAGATTTAGACCAATCTAAAAGGTTAGAAAGAATCTGGGCTATTGAAAAATTAGTAAATAGTAAAGGTATAGAAATTGAAAGAGTAATAAACTTTGATGGTCAAACTTATTTTTTAAGATTTCCAAAAGATATAACTAAAAATTGGAAAAGAGAAAGTAAAGCAGAGATCATTGTTTTAAGTCCTGATGAATTCTTCGTAAAAATCGTTCCGAATTCAATTTAGAATAAATATTTAAACTAAGTCTTGTCTTATTTTTAATATGGAAATAGAGTTTTGTGCAGTAAGCGGTTATTCTGAGGTTGGTAGAAACATGACTGCTATTAGGGTTGGAGATGAGGTAGTTATAATTGATATGGGTGTTAGTATTCAAGCTTTAGCAACATATGAAAAAGAAAAAGATACAAATGGTTCTGTTAGAGCTTTGAATGTAGAACAATTAATGGATATTCAAGCTGTACCTGATGATAGAAGAATAGAAGATTGGAGGTCATTAGTTAAGGCAATAGCTTTGGGGCATGGGCATTATGATCATATTGCTGCTACTCAACATTTAGCTGCTAAATATAATTGTCCAATAATTGGAACTCCATTTACTTTACAAATATTAAGATCAATATTAAAAGATGAAGATGTGAGATTGCCTAATAAATTTATTTCAGTTGAACCTGATGAAAGTATAAAAATCTCTGAGAATATAACTATAGAGTTTATTTCTGTTACTCATTCTACTTTGCAATGCTCAATAGTTGTGATTCATACTCCAAATGGTTCTATTGTTTATGGGAATGATTTTAAATTTGATAATGATCCTGTTCTTGGACCAAAAACTAATTATAAAAGATTAAATGAGTTAGGAAAAGAAGGAAATGTATTGGCTTTAGTGGTTGAATGTATGAATGGATTAATTGAAGGTAAAACTCCGAGTGAGCGTGTTGCTAAAGAATTATTAAAACAAGTATTATTAGAAACAGATACAAAGGGAAAGGCAATATTTGTAACTACATTTGCTTCACAGTTTGCTAGAATTAAGAGTATACTTGAATATGGAAAAAAACTTAATAGAAAGGTAATAATTCTTGGAAGAAGCATGCTAAAATATAATCAAGCTGCTGAATCTTTATCTTTAGTTAATTTTTCTAAAGATGCACAAATTGTCGGTTATGGTGGTCATAGAAGGAAAATGTTGAAAGAAGTTGATAAAAATAGAGGTAAATATTTAGTTATAACTACTGGATCTCAAGGTGAACCTGGTTCTGTTTTAGATAAGATTGTAAATAAATTATTACCATTTAATTTTAATGAAGGTGATCTTATTGTATTTTCTTGTAGAACTATTCCTGTTCCTATGAATATTGCAAATAGAAATTTATTAGAGGCGATGTTAAAAACTCATAAAGTTAGAATATTTACTGATGTTCATTCTAGTGGACATGGTGGGAAAGAAGATATTAGGGATTTTATTAATATGGTTAAACCTAAGGCTATTATACCTTCACAAGGAACTATTGCTATGGAAATTTCAATTGCTAAAATGGCTGAAGAAATGGGTTATAGCTTAAAAGAGAATATTCATTTGCTAAGTGATGGACAAAGAATTAAATTCTGATAGAAACCCTTATATATTATCGAAAATTTTCAAAAAATAAGCAAGGGAGAGGATGAGATCTTATTTGGTTTCGTCTTCATCTATGATATCTTCTTCTTTGAGATCACATTCGGTTTGTTTTTTTGATAATGGCTGTGTGTATGCGTTATATTTTGGTGTCACGCTTATGTTTAGTATAATTATTGTATATAAAGGTTGTGACTTAAATGAACAAAAAGGAAAAAATTGATTATAAATATAATTTTGGATTATATTGGGTGTTTCTTAAAAAATATAAACTTTTAGCTTTTATCTTAATCATAATAGTATTATTATTAGAAATATTTACTGTTCTTGAAAGATATTTATTTAAAGTTTTAGTAGATAAAGGTACTAATTTTACTACTAAGACATTAGCTATAGATCAGTTTAAATTAATTTTATTATACATCGCTTTAGTCTTTTTAGGATTAGTTCTAGCAAAAACATTGTTTAGTTGGTTGCGTATTCATTTTCTTAATCTATTAGAAGCAAACTTGATCTTAGATCTTAAGAGAAAATTCTTTAATCATATAATTCATTTATCATATGAATTTCATACAACACATAGGACAGGTTCATTGATTTCTAGATTAACACGTGGTGGTAATTCGATGGAAAGAATGACTGATGTCTTTATATTTAATGTCTTTCCATTGATATTTCAATTAGGTGTTGCTATTATTTCATTTATATATTTTGATTTAATACCTGCTTTAGTTGTATTTATTGTTACTATTTTCTTTATAATTTTTAATCTTTTTATGACTAAATTACAATCAAAAGCACATATTCGTGCAAATAATGCTGAAGATTTTGAAAAAGCGAATATTAGTGATATTCTTATTAATATAGAATCAATAAAATATTTTGGTAAGGAATCATTAATTAAAAGAAAGTTTGAAAACATTACTGAAAATTCTAGAAAAACAATATTAACTCTTTGGAATTATTTTAGGTGGTTTGAAGTTGGACAAACAATTATTGTTGGCTTTGGTGTTTTGTTCTTAATGTATTTTCCAATTAGTCAATTTCTAAAGGAAGAAATTACTCTAGGTACTTTGGTATTTATTTATACTGTATATGGTACTGTTGTTGGTACAATATATGGTTTTGTACATGGTATTAGAAATTTTCAAAAAGCAATGGCAGATTTTGAATCCTTATTTAAATATAATCAAATTGAGAATGAAGTTAAGGATTTAGTTCATTCAACTCCTTTAGAAATAAAACACGGAGATATTGAGTTTAAAAATGTATCGTTTGCCTATAAAAAAAGAAAGATATTTAGTAATTTTAATCTTATAGTTCATACTAATAATAAGATTGCTTTAGTTGGGCCTTCTGGTTCTGGTAAATCTACTTTAATTAAATTATTATATAGGTTTTATGATATAAATGAAGGTGAGATATTAATTGATGGAAAGAATATTAATAAATTTAAACAAGAATCTTTAAGATCTGAATTAAGTATTGTTCCTCAAGAGTGTGTCTTATTTGATGATACAATTTATAATAATATTGCATTCTCTAAACCAGGTGCAACTAAAAATGAAGTCTTGAAAGCAATAGGTTTTGCTCAATTGGATAAAGTAATCGCTAAATTTTCTAATAAAGAAAATACTATTGTTGGGGAACGTGGAGTAAAATTATCTGGTGGAGAGAAACAAAGAGTTTCTATTGCTAGGGCGATATTAGCTAATAAAAAGATATTAGTCTTAGATGAGGCTACTTCATCTTTAGATTCTGAAACTGAACATGAAATACAATCTGATTTAGAACATTTAATGATGGGAAGAACTTCAATAATAATTGCACATAGGCTTTCTACTATAATGAAGGCCGATATGATTGTTGTTTTAAATAATGGAAATGTTGAACAAATAGGAACACATAGACAGTTAATAATTCAAAAAGGATTGTATAAAAAATTGTGGCATTTACAGAAAGGAGGTTATATTAAGTAAAATAGCCATTGTAGTATAATTATCTATAAAAACATTATAAGTATATTTTATTTATGAAAT